>JAEXGX010000253.1 GCA_023450535.1 Pseudomonadota bacterium
GGATATGAACGCCCATCGCTCCAAGGACTTTTGGGCCGTTTAGGCCCACATACCGCTCATATTTGCGGTTTGGCTGCTGTCTGAGCGCATAGAGCGAGAACACGGCAATCGGTACTGAATGGCTCAAGAAATCGGGGCAAGCCTAAGTACATACTGCTCCCAAAATCCTGACAAGACAATGATGGATGCCCTAAGCGTCCTTTCCGAACCGGAACAGGTTTCCGATATTTCCGCTGACGGCTCTGCGAGAGTCTCGGTTGATGTCGGGCATTTTTTTCTTCAGGAAGCCTTTGCCGCGTTGCAGGAGCGTGATCCCTTAGCAATTTATAAAGCCAAAATTTCTCTAAACCGCCCGGCCGGCGTCATTTTTTCTCGACCTGTGTTCCCGAGTCTGGCATGCTGATGTTGCCCCTGTATTGTCTCAACGCGTCTTGTGAGGGAAAGCGGCTGCTTAACACAGTCCAGGGATGTCCGCTGCTCCCCTCCGTTGCCCGGAGTCAGATAGCGCAGCATGAAAAAGATCATGAACGCTCTTTATGTTTCACTGTTGTCGATATCTCTGTCGCTTTCCGCCTGCGCGTTCCTGACCCCGCAGCAAATTATTCCCACGGCGATTTCACTGTATAATCCGCAGAAGGTGGGAACCTATTATGCTGAAGCCTCTCTGATCGAAGGCAAGACACAAAAGGAATATGTGTTGAGAACCATAGGCGCGCCTGATCTTTCCGGCGTGAGGAATCAATATTCCTATATAACATATACCTATAGTTTCAGGCCATCACACATAAAGGCAAAAGTGCGTATTGTCCGAAGAGATGGCACGGATGTTGAGATTCTTGTCGGCAAGGGAGAAAAATACACGGCATTTACCATATATTTCGACATAAAGGGCATTATAACCAATATCTATATAAGCTAGGCCTCACCCGCGCGGCCAATTGTCTTATGTTTCATCGGGAGTATTGTCCAGGCTGGCCCACAGATACCAGCAGGCTACAGAACAGAACGGTGACCAGCGCTCTTTGAAGTTTATAATTTGCGCATTTTCCCCATACAGTTTTTTGACCGCGTTGTTCAGGCCGAGATCTCCCTGTGGAAGTACATTGGCACGTCCCAGAGAAAAGATGAGGAACATCTCCGCCGTCCAGCGTCCTACTCCCTTGACGCTGACCAGCGTTTTGATCACCTCTTCATCGTCGAGCTTCCGGAACGCGGTAAAATCCACCTCGCCCGCAAGAACGGCCTGAGACAGGGCTTTGACATACTCTGCCTTTCTGGCGGAAAGTCCTGCGGCGCGCAGTGTGCTGTCTTCACAGGCCAGCAGCGCTTCCGGGGAGATTTCCCCTGCGGCATGTATACATTTTTCAAAAATGGCGCGGGCGGCCTTGGTCGACAATTGCTGGCCCGTAATAGCCCGTACCAGACGGACAAAAGGCTCCGTCTGCTCCGTGCCCATCGGGCAGGGGCCGTATTGCCGGATCAACCGGCCCATGACCGGATCGGCCTTCCGCAAGTGGCTCATGGCTTTTCTGACCCCGGTTTTGCTGAGGAGCGCCGGGCGCGGGGAACGCAAAAACGGAGGATGCTTTGACTGTGGCTGTGGAGGCGGCTGGCGTAGCATAAAAAACTCCTTCGCGGCTCCAGTTTATCCGCAAGAGCGCACAAAAGAAACCGCCATCTCCTGCCCTGCCTGCAAAACCTGTTTGACATTTTCGCGGCGAACATCAACGATACCTATCCGCGGGTGATCGCGCAAAATTTAAAACATCGCCGGAAGGAAGCAATATGGACATGGAAACCCGTCTGACGCGGCTTGAAGAACAACTGTATTTTCAAGAACATGCCGTTCAGGAGCTGCATGAAGCACTGCTTGCCCAACAGAAGCAGATCGATCTTATGGAAAGCGCGCTGAAGCGCATGGCAGAGCGGGAACAGAAGCTGCTGGACATGGTGGGAGACAAGCCCGAAAACACCATGCCTCCGCACTACATGCCGGAGCGGTATTAGAGCATTTTCAAAGTGAAAATGCTCGCGGGGACTCGCCGCGCTCTGAACGGTTATGCCTTGAACGCCGCGTCACGCCGTCTCATCCGTGCGCGGCCCGGTCTTTTTTTCTTTTGTTTTCAGCCCGCTGACCAGGACTCCGGCGATAACCAGCGCGCCGCCCAGCAGCGCCAGCGCGGGCAGACGCTCGCCTGCCAGACGTCCGAATACGCCGCCCCAGACCGGCTCACAGGAATAGATCAACGTGGCGCGGGTGGGGCTGACGCGCCGCTGGGCCCAGTTGATAGCGCTCTGGATCAGTGCGCTGGCTACGCCCAGCCCGCAGGCGGCGCAGACTACAAGCCAGGAAAATTCGGGTACGCGTTCCCCGGCAACGGGCATCAGCCCGAAGCTCAATACGGCGGCCACCGCCACCTGCACCAGCGTGATGCGCCGCGCGTTCACCCTGGGCGCAACCAGGCCGATGAGAATAATCTCTGCCGCAATGGCCAGCGCGCCCAGAGCGGTGAGTATCTCCCCTCTGCCTGTCCCGGCGGCCAACCCGGCGGAAACGCCGTCCGACCCGGAAAGCAGAACCAGACCGGGAAAGGCCAGGGCGATGCCGAACCAGGCCATGCGCCCCGGAGCCTGCCGCATCACGCCCCATTGCAGCAGCGGCACCAGCGGCACGTAAAAGGCGGTGATAAAGGCGGACTTGCTGGCGGAGATGCTTTGCAGGCCGCAGGTTTGCAAGGCGTAACCCGCAAAGATGGAAACACCGATGGCCGATCCGGCCAGAAGCTCCTGCCGGGTAAAGCCGCGCAGTACGGGCAGGGTGAGTGGCAGCATGACCAGCGTTGCCCCGGCGAAGCGCAGCCCCACAAAAAACAGCGGCCCTGTTTCTTCCAGCGCGTAGCGGATGATCAGAAAGGTCGCGCCCCAGATCATGGTGATGAAGATCAGGGTTGATTCTTCCAGGTTGAAGCGTGAAGGCGCGCCGGGACCTTTCATCAAAATTTCCTTTATGGCTTGGGAGCTCTTCCTTCAGAGGTGGAGCCGACTGTGGATTGAAACATGTCATGTTCAGCCTGTTACAGGAAAAAGCGGTACGCCAACGTTGCGATCAGCAGCGTCAGCGTCACGTACAGCAGGCCGCGCACGGCCCGTGCGCCTACCCGGATAGCCAGCCGCACGCCAATCTGATTTCCCGCGATATTGGCTATCGCGCAGGGGATGCCCAACGCATAGAGCACTACCCCGCCGGAGGCGAAGGTGAGCAGCGCGCCCGCATTGGAAGCCAGGTTGAACACCTTGGCCGTGGCCGAGGCCCGAACCAGCCCCATGCGCAGGAGAATATGCTGGGCAATGATGAAAAAACTGCCGGTGCCGGGGCCAAAGAAGCCGTCATAGGCCCCGATGACAAAGCCCATGATCAGTACCTTGGGCCACAGCCCGCGTTCCGGTAAATTCCCTTCGCGGGTATAGGATCGCCCGGAAAACAAAGAGAGCAGCAGTCCGGCAGGCAGTAGAAAGACAAGTATCCGGCCCATGTGGGCGCTCTCCACCTGCATGGCCAGCCAGGAGCCGAACACTGCGCCGAGAAAGGCCGAGGCAAAGCCCGCCGGGGCAATGCGCGTAACTACCAGATGGTGGCGGGCAAAGGTCCACAGCGCGGTCAAAGAACCGAGCGTGGTAGCGAACTTGCCCGATCCCAAGGCCATATGTGGCGGAATCCCGGCCAGCAGCATGGCCGGGACGCTGATCAGACCGCCACCGCCCGCCACGGCATCGACAAAACCAGCAACCATAAAGGCGAGAGCGCAAAAAAGAATAACGGAAAGTGAAAGTTCCATACCCGCATCCTGCATGTTTCATTCCGCAGTCGGTGGATAAAGGCCGTGCGGATTACCCTGTCTGAAGGGAGGGGAGCGGAAGAGGATTTCATCGGCTTCACCGATTTGTCAACGCCAGTTTTCCTCTTCATACGGATATTTCATGTTCTTTAGCAAAAATCTTCGAGTGTTGACAGCACTCGGAGATTTTTTCTTTTCCCAGAACAACGCCGGTAATTTTATTCTTTTTCAAGGCAGGTATCCTTTCTAGAGCCATAAAAGGCAAACGGGCGGGCCTGGATACGCTGGAAACCAAGCTGGACGGCGAAAATAATTAAATTTGGCTTGGCCCGCTCCTGCTGGTCAAGGGGATGACGCAGGGAGCGGGCGGCAACAAATAGGACCTGCTGCTGGAATGGGCCGCCCCCGACGCGAGAACACACGTCTGAGCCATGCCCTTGAGGGCGTTTCCGGAACAGAAATCCAGATAAATTTCAACAAAAAAGTATAATTTTTGTCATCATACCGTTATCACTAACAGTATCATTTCTCTATCACGGAACTGGTTCTAGTCCCAGGGGAAATCCGTATTTTTCTTCATCTGTCCAACAACATTTTGCAAGGTGCGAAAAAGCACGCTTTTTCTCCTTCAACATTCAACTATTGACGTTGTTCATGTTGATTGTACGATCTCTGCGGATGTATGATGATTGCAAGTGAAGGAAAATAAAAGAGGATACCGTATAATGTATCTCGTAATGATGAAACATATTCAACTAGTACAAGCGTCATCAAAAAATATGAAAAATATATATTGCGCAGTACTGAAAAAATACTGTCTGCTGGGTTCCCTATTCACGGTGACTGTATTGCTTTTGTGGCCTGACGTGGGCAGAACCATGGAATTTGACAAGAATACATCTGTCTACACGGAAGCCGTTGAACCTGCCACAGGTGCCTCGTCCAGCGAAGTCCAGTTGGGGGGAGAGCACACGTATGACTTCAAACTTGGAGGCCATCTGGGACGAACCTGGATACTCAATGATCCTACTGATATTACGCTGAATGTCGGCCTGGGATATACTCTGGCAATAGGAGGAAACGGAGAAAACTCCGATGGTCTGGAAGTTTCTGAAGGCTCGAATCTTACTATACACGGGGGTAATCTGTCCGTCACGACGGACTCTTCCAATACGGGAGATGCCAGTATCAGTATTCGAGATAACGGCCATTTTACCGCTAGTGTCGAGAACTTCACGACGCAAAGCGGTACGGAATCAGCATTCAAGATCATGTCGGAATGGCCGGGGCGAGGCGTTAACGTTGATATTGATGTCGAAAACGAGTTTATTTCCCGTAGCGGAGGAACCGGGCTGGCGGTGGAAGCTTCGTCTGGAGGCGGTTCAGCCGATGTTGATATTTCTGCAAGAAATATAGATATATCAACAATAAAAGATGATACTATGCCTCGATTAGGCGGCGTTTACATGATGGCCTACTACAGTAACTCTCAAAAAATTGGTATTGCCCTTACGGCCGCAGAAAGACTGAGTATCAGCGGAGGAAAATATGGTATAGCCGGGTGGGGAGACATCAATGCCGTATTTAAAGGAAAGGATATTTCCATTACATCCGATCTGAGCGGAAGTAAAGGACTTTATATAAATTCGCATACGTACAAAAACGGAGCTCAATCAACTTATATCATAGGGGATAACACAACTCAATCTGTGACGATTGAAGGGAAGAATAGCACCGTTGCTATGTATAACAAGAGTTCATTAAGTATCACATCAAATGCTATAAACATGACAGCAAAAGAAAATGGAAGCAATGCTGTCTATATGAACAGTAATAAATCCGAGAATACCACCACTCTTGAACTGCATGGTAAAGAACTTGTGAACATCTCAGGAGAAAACAGCGCCGTAGCGGCTTACGGAAACAGCCATGTGACGGTCGATGCCAGCAACATCGTTCTGACGGGGAATTCGTACGCCATACTTGCCAACGCCTATTACGGGAATACGGCGGCTTCGTTCACCGCGAGGGCAGTTTCCCTTCAGGTGCAGAGCGGAGAAGAAGGATACGCCGCGTATGTCAAAGCCCATTCTTCCGTGGACTTGCAGGCCGACGAACTTTTTTTCAATGCCGGGCAGAATCCTGACAATTGGGCCGCTTATGTGTCCGGTGAGCAGGCCGGCCTGCTGTTGAATGACGGCAAATACGCAAAAGTAACGGCGGCAGGGTATATGGGGGTGGAACAAGGGGGCAGTATACGGTTTTTTATGGGGAAAGGATCCGTTTATACCGGTGGCGCATACGCTGATGAGAACTCCGAGCTGGGCATTTATTTAAAGGGCAAGGCCATGTGGAATCTGGCCGAAGACAGTACTGTTTCTCATCTGCATTTCGAAAACGGGGAAGGTTCCGGCGTCAATATGCGCTATCGTTTTTCGATGGACGGCCTTCATATCAGAGAACTGAGCGGCGACGGGGGGGTGTTCTATGTAAACACCGACATAGAGGCCGATCAGACCGATCAGATCGTTGTGGAGACAGGCACCGGCGTACACAAGCTGGATGTGGCTCCCTCCGGGGCGGAGCCTTCCCGTGAAGCTATGGACTCCTTTATCGTACAAAGGAAGCAGGGAGACGCCTCTTTCAGTCTTGCTAATGAAAAGGGAGTGGTTGAGCATGGGTTGTATTTCCATACTCTGGCCGAAAGGAATAACAAGGCCGGTGAAAAAGAATGGTATTTACGGCGGGCGACGACAGCATCTGCCCCGGAGACTCCTACGGGCGAAACGGAGGCCGCGTTTTCGGGCTTCGCCGGGCACTATGCCCTGTGGTACAGCCAGCTCACCGACCTGCGCAAGCGGCTGGGTGATGTACGCTATGGCACGCAGACCGGACTGTGGGTGCGCGGTTTTGCCGACAAATCCGACCTCGACGGTCTTGCAGGAACCAGGTTCACCCAGCATCTTTTGGGCGGTTCACTAGGCTATGACACTCCTCTCTTCATAGAGGATCCGGCCGTGTGGCTCGTGGGCATGCAAATACGTAGCGCCCGCGCCGACCAACGGGTGAACGGAGGCTGGGGTGGTCACGGAGACCTTACCAGCCTTGGCGGCAGTCTATACTCTACATGGCTCCATAGCGACGGCTGGTATGTGGATGCCGTGGCCACGGTGGACTGGTACAAGCATGACATACGTGCCACCATGCTGGACGACACTCCCGTTCATGATGACCGCTCGGCCTACGGCCTTGGCGCTTCTCTGGAAGCGGGGCGGAAGATGGACTTCGCCTTCAGCAACGAGAGGCGCGACTACTGGTTCCTCGAGCCGCAGTTCCAGCTTTCCTGGTTCTGGGTGAAGGGCGGCGATTTCAGCGCCAGCAACGGTATGAAAATTGAACAGAAGGATATGGATGCCCTCACCGGGCGCGCGGGGTTGGTGCTCGGCAAGAGGTTCGTGCTGGAAGGCGGAGACGGTTCGCGCTACATCCAGCCGTATGTGAAGGCCGGTGTGAACCACGAATTTCTGGGCGAGCAGGAAGCCCACATCAATGGCATCCGCATGACGTCCGAACTGGAAGATACGCGCGGTTACTACGGCGCGGGCGTAGACTGGCAGGCCACGGACAACCTTCGCCTGTACATGCAGGCCGAACGTGAACACGGCGAACACTTCACCCGAGAATACAATATATCCGTCGGACTGAAGTGGAGCTTCTGAATAATGCCACTCCCTCGGCAACGTGCTATGCGCTATCAGGGAGCAGATTCATTGGTACCGGGGGAGTAGTTAACCATACACTTTCTGATTTTTTAAAAAAAACTTTTACTGCAGATTCAATCAACCTCTTCGAAGATTCCGGCAGAGAGTGCGGGATGTCCAAGACCTGCTTGACCACTAAGGTTCCAAAAATTTGTTTATCTCATCTTTTAAAGATATATCATTTTATATGATATGCCTTTTTCTGTTCGATTGCAGATTTTAAAATCTGTGGGGCAGAGTGTGTGGCAAATTTGCCACACAACGAAAAAAAGCACTCACATTTTCATGTAAGTGCTTGATTTTCTTGGCGTCCCCAGGGGGATTCGAACCCCCGTTGACGGCGTGAAAGGCCGTTGTCCTGGGCCGACTAGACGATAGGGACGTGTAGCGGAAGCCGTTGTATAGCCTGCATGATGGGCGGCGTCAACTGCTTTTTTCAGCATCTCGCCATACAGAGGAAAGATTTTGGGGAGGTCACGGCTGAAGCCAGAACTTGCTCTGCTATCCATGCCTGCGACCAGGCAAATGTCTATGGACCGTCCGCCGGGTGGTACGCCGCAAATGAATTGCGGCTACTTCAGAATGGAGAGGACGTTGCGCAAGGTTTTGCGTTGCGCGAACATTTCTTCAAAACATTGCAGAGTTGCAATGATCTATTATTGGAGCGGCATGGACCCGCTGTAAATGAGTTCGTCTCCGGCGTAGACTTTGGCCCGGATGCTTGCGCCTTCCACATCTCCGATATTGGCAGGCAATGTCGGATTGCTGATAATTTTTTTCAGACGATTGATGCGATAACTGGTGTCGCCTCCGCCCGTGAGGGGGATCTCCCTGCCGTCAGCGAGCACGAGTTCAAAATCCACTTTGCCGGACAATTGTTTGCCCTGAGTCGTATTATAAAGATCGAGAGAGATGCGTAGTGCGCGTGTTCCAACCCGGCGAGCCTTCATGTTTTTGAGTTCTGCCATGCCCTTGTCGAGTTGCAGTGCATTCGCCGAGGAGGTTGAAGGCTCCATGGATTGATTTACATCAATTTCTTCAGAGGGAGTTTCGTGCCGGGGTGGGAGGTTGGGTTTGACGCTTTCCCCTTCTTTTGGACCTTCCGCAATCAGGATGGGAGGGGGGGAGGTCGCAGATGTTTCCGCCGCCTGTGGGGGAGGAGATACTGGAATGCCCGTCGCGTTTTCCGTGGCTGTATTTTCCATGTTCGCCGGATTTTCGGCAGGCCCTCCGTCAACTGCTTCGGCAGAAACATCAGAAGAGTTTATGGAAGGCGGCATGGAATCAGCATTGCTCTTCGGCGTGTTTTCTCCGGCCGCTGGCTCATCAGCACTGGTGGTTGACGCATAGGCCGGACCCAGCACACGCTGCAACAGATCCGGATCGGCAGCGCGCAAAAATTGTTCAAGATTGCCCAGCCGGGTTATGATATCGTCTTGTTCTGCCAGTTTTGCACGTAGCGCGGCGTTTTCTGCGCGCAGGGCGGAATAGCGCTGAAGCAATTCCCATCCGGCCCATAGTGTTCCGCCCAGCAGCAGAGGTAACGCAATACACAGAATGATAAGGAATCGCAAAGCGCCTAAGCCTATCCGCATGCGCGAGGTTTTGCCCTGATCGGTCATGAAGATGAGGCTGTACTTGCGCTTCATGTTTTATTCCGGATGACTGTCCACGATTCTGACGCGATGCGCCAACTGTCGCCATGGGGATACAGCAGCAGCTCCTTGATGCCTTTGTCATGGTAGCCTGAACTGTCGCTGTAGAGCTGGGTCGTACGTACACGCACACCCCTGTCTTCAACATACACCATTGTACCTTGAAATTCAACCCGAGCGGGCTTCTTACGCGTCCAGATAGACTTTTTGTTCTCAAGAATGGCGGCGAGCCCTTTCAGGTTGCCCTGATCTGCTCCAGGTCTGTAGAAGGAAGCATAGCGTTCCAAATCGCCGTCTTCCCACGCTTTGCGCCAGTCTTCCACCAGCCGCAGAACCTCGGGCGTGACCCGCTTCATGAATGCGTCGTGCAGGCCCAGATCTTTGGGGAGCCATTCCATAGCGACGATTTTCAACTTCCCGTTTTCCCCAGGCATCCAGTACAGACGGCGTATGCCTTCGGTATGCAAGTTAGGAGCGCGGTAGTACTGAGTGAACCATGAGACCCAGTAACCCGGGCCGGGCAGTACGCTGACTTCTCCCTGTTCAATGGCTATCCATGAGAAACGCTGGAACAGGGACATCTTCAACGCCTTGAACGCCGTGAATTCTTCGCTTGTCTTGGTATATGCGCTTGGCTCGTAAAAATCAAAAAAGGCAGGAGAGCGAGCAGCCCAAGCGTTGTTCCATTCTGTACTGAGTCTGGCCACTTCGCGCAGGTTGGCTTCATCCGCTACGGATTTCAGCGCGGAGCTGTCAAACAGGGTCGGCAGGTTGGAATTCCCGGCCAGAGCTGTTTCCGTCGAGCCTTCCGTAAGGGCGGGGATAGTTGCATCGTCCCCCGAAGGGAGCGCGAGGTCTGAAGAAGCGCCGAATCCGGATGGTTCGCCTGTGTCTGTTTTTGTCGTGCTTTCAGAGGAATCAGGGCTATTGCTCATGTACGCCGCAGCTTCTTCGGAGCTTTCTTTGCCGGATAGGGGGGCAGAAGCGGCAACAGAAACGACAGCGGCAGTTTCAGGAGGTGTTTCTGTGGAGGTATCGGAAAGAGAAGCCTGGGGCGCCCCAAGAACAAAAGCCTCAGTGGGGAGCGCGACCGTCGCGGACGACTCCGCCGGAGAAAGCGGAACAGGGACGGCGTCGCGCAGTTCCGTCGTTTGAAACTGCGCGGTTGCGTCAGGTGTGCCTTGTGTGGCAGTCGCGGCGTTCACCGTAATGCCTGGCGCTGTGCCGAGGGAGGCCACAGGGAAAGACAGGGGCGCAGAAGTGGCTATGTCCGAAGCATCTGTGCTCAAAATATCTGTGCCAGAACTGTCCACCATACCGGAGGGGCGCAATATCGGCCCCTCCACGCGCTGGGCGACCAGTACCGGCGTACCCGGTTTGAGCCTTGGGGCGAGACGGTCGATATCGGCCAGATCAATGGCGATACAACCCTGCGTCCTCTGTGTGGCGATGGGGCGGCCCTTGCTGTGAATCCAGATGCCGTAGCCCGTTTTGCCGCGCAGACGATCCACCGGATTCGGATAGTTCAGGGCGTGCGCCTGACTGCCGTATTCGTCGAAATCGAGCTGTGCCTGAATTTTACCCCGCACAAAGTACACGCCTTCCGGAGTGCGCAGGTCGCCTTCGACCTGTTTATCGCCTTCCACCCGGCCGTGGATGCTGGGAAAGGCTTCCTCCACGGTCAGCGGGCTACGCCGGGCAAGCAAAAAGAGGCGCTGGCTGGATTTATCCACGGCCACGAATTCCGGAGGTAGACCGGGGGCGTCCGTGATGGTCGTTTGCCAGGCGGATGCGGACAAGGGATGCCACAAGAGGGCAGTGATCAATCCGAGAGCGGGAAGAGGGCGGCGCATGAATCTCCGTCAGGCCATGCGGCCGAGTTCGAGAAGTTCTTTGCGGCGGAAAAGGGCACGCAGCGTGTATCCGGCGGCTTCAATGGCTTCAGCGCCGCCTTCTTCGCGATCCAGCACCGTGCACACAGCCACGATATTGAAACCGGCGTCCCGAACTCTTTCACAGGCGGTCAGCAGAGAGCCTCCGGTGGTTACCACGTCTTCCAGCATGGCCACTGGTGAGCCGGGCTTCAGATTGGCCAGACCTTCAATATACTGGTTCGTGCCGTGTCCTTTGGGATTTTTGCGCACGATAAATGCGGCCACAGGGCGCTCCCTGGTCCAGGAAACGACCGAAGTGGCGGAAACCAGAGGGTCCGCGCCCAAGGTCATGCCGCCCACTGCGTCAAGCTCCGGCAGGTCGGAGAGCAGGTCATAGAACAGGTTGCCGATGAGCCATGCCCCTTCAGGATGAAGGGCAGTCTGTCTGCCGTCGAAATAGAAATCGCTTTCGCGGCCCGAAGCCAGGACGAAATGGCCTTCCCGGTAAGATTTTTCCAGCAGCAGCGCCGCAAGGCGGCGCTTCATGTCTGGAATGGAGAGATTGACGGAATTCATCAAAATTTCCTTTATGGTTTGCCCCCTCTCCTCCTCTCAGGGGGAAAAGGGCGTGACAGCATGTGAACCGATGAACTCCTTGAATGTCCTTGCGTTGGCAGGCTATACCGCGCAAAAGGAAGGAGGCGGAAGGTCGCGAATGCATCTCTCCGCGCGTCCGAAACGTGCCGCGTATGGCGTGGCAAAGAGTTCCGGCCCTACTCTCCGAACACACGCGAGAGGGAAACATCCTCGTGACGGGTATAATAAGAAGTATTAAACAGCAGATCAAGCTCATCTTGGCTCAAATGCTTCGTAATTTCGGGATCCTTACGCACAATGTCGGGGAAGGGGTGCCCGCTTTCCCAGCTTTCCATGGCGCAGCGTTGCACCATGACATAAGTTTCCTGCCGGGGCAGGCCCTTGCCAATCAGTGTGGTGAGTACACGCTGAGAGAAAAAGATACCGTGGCTTCCCCACAGATTACGTTGGATATTTTCCGGCAGTACGCGCAGGCCGTTGATCAGCGAGGCCAGACGGTGCAGGGCGTAATCCATGAGAATGGTGGAGTCGGGCATGATCACACGTTCCACTGAAGAGTGGCTAATGTCACGTTCGTGCCACAGGGCCTGATCCTCAAGAGAGGCGAGGGCGTTGCCGCGCAGTAGACGAGCCACGCCGCACAGATTTTCCGCTGAAATGGGGTTGCGCTTGTGGGGCATGGCGGAAGACCCCTTCTGCCCTTTGGCAAAGCCCTCTTCCACTTCATGCACTTCGGTGCGCTGGAGGTGGCGCAGTTCGGTGCACAGACGTTCAATGCCGCCTCCGGCGAGGGCGAGAGCAGTGAAATAGTGAGCGTAGCGGTCGCGTTGGATAATCTGAGTGGAAATGGTGTCCGGCTTCAGGCCGAGGAGTTCGCAGGCCCTGCTTTCGATATCCGGGGATAGGAAGGCATAGGTGCCGACTGCGCCGGAAATTTTGGCCACGCGGATATCTTCCACAGCAGCGGCAAAACGGTCCCGATGGCGTTGGAATTCGGCATGGAAGCCCGCGAACTTGAGTGCATAGGTCGTGGGTTCGGCGTGAATGCCGTGGGTACGGCCCATGCAGATCAGGCCCTTGTGCGTGAGGCTGAATTTTTTGAGCGCGTCAAGCACCAGATCGAAATCGTCAAGCAGCAGCTTGCCCGCGCGAACCAGCAACAACGCGTTCGCGCTGTCAACAATGTCAGAGGAGGTGCAGCCGAGGTGGATGA
>JAEXGX010000308.1 GCA_023450535.1 Pseudomonadota bacterium
GGCTCCATGAATATCAACACTGAACTGGAACGCCTTCGGGCGACGGAACAACTCCAGCGGGAAGCGGGAGGAGCGGCGGCGCAGTCCGCGCCTGCCGGAGATTTCGGAGCCCTTCTTGCGCGGCAGATGGAACGGGGTACAAGTTCAGGCCCTTCACCCGACGCACTGCGCGCGCTGGGCGACCCCCTGCGCCTTGCCAACCTCGACGTGATGACGCTGGGCGACTTTGACGGGGCGGAAAAGAACGGAACGGACGACGGCCTTGTGGAAGCCCTGACCGGAGGCCTGAACACGACGCTGAACAGCGTCGACCGTTATGCCTCCATGCTGAGCGGCCGGAACGCCGACACGCTGAAGTCAGCCTACGGCGAACTTGACGCGCTGGACTCTTCCCTGGCCGAACTGCGCAAGAATCTGGGCAGACTGCCCAAGGCCGAACCCGAGCTGGAAGGCATGGTCAACGAGCTGGAAGTGCTCGCCGCCACCGAACGGATCAAGTTTGACCGGGGCGATTATTTGTAGAAATAGAGCTCGCCGGAATCGGAATATGCCCCGCTGCCGCACGACAGTGGGGCATATTTTGTGCACTTGTCTTTTTCCGCTCCTTGCTCCTTCCCGCCGATTCCGCTATCGTTCGACCTGAATCAATCCTTGCTTCATCAAAAATTCCTTTATGATTTGAAACCTCTCCCTTCAGGAAGGTATAATCCACACGGCCCCTGCCGCCGGATGTGGAGTCAGTCGACGGATGGAGCCGTGTAGATTGAAACATCAAACGATTGACTGAACGAGCCGCGCTTTCGCGGCAAGGATTCCGCGCCATGCCTGCTACCACCCCCTTCTCAAGCGCGACCTCCACTTCCGCCACGCGCGGCGATCTGCGTGCGGCCAAAGGGCAAGCCACCCGCGCGCGCCTGCTGGCCGAAGCCCTGCGGCTTTTCGCCGAACGCGGGTACGAGGGTGTCAGCACCCGCGCTCTGGCCGAAGCAGCAGAAAGCAACGTGGCGCTCATCGCCTTCCATTTCGGCAGCAAGCGTGGTCTGTATGAAGCCGCTGTGGAAGCAGTGGCCAAGCGCACGGCAGAAGCTGTTATGCCGGTTGAAAGGAACCTGCGCCAAGGCATTGAAGAATTCACGGGCAAGCGCGGCGACCTGTTCGCCCTGTTGCGCTCGGAAATGCGGGACTTTCTGGCCCGGCTTCTGCCGGAAGAACGCACGCCCGGCTTTTTCCCTCTCCTGACCCGTGAAATGCACGAACAGGGAGAACTGTCCGAACGGATGTGGAATACGCTCCTGCCCGCCCTGCGTACCGTGGAGGATCTGCTGGTGACCGTCAGTTCGTCCGATCAGCGCCCCCGCGCGCGCACGGCCGCCTTTCTGCTCATCGACTCTATGATGGGTATCATCCGGGATTATGACATCTTCCGCCGCCACATGGGCGGCGGCCAGAACTCCATGCAGGATGCGACCCTGCTTGCAGATCTGCTGTGCCAGGGAATCGAACCCGGTTTTACCCCGAGTTCAAGCGAGGATTGATCTCCAGACCCTCCTCTTCCCGTTCCTAAAGACCAGCAAGCAACGCCGCAGGGGAAGATTTTTATGCCGCGCGAAGAAACATTTCCTTCTCTCCGCCCCAACGAATCGAACACGATCTGGGCGACAATTCTTCACCTTGCCGTGCGGCGCGCCTATCCGGCAGGCCATCCTCTGGATCTGATCGGAGCGGCACTCACAGATTTCTATTATATTGAAAAAGGCCGCCTGCTCATCACCTACACCTCGCAAAACGGACGGGAACGGCCCATTCTCACCATCGGACACGGGAATATCTTCAACGCCTCCACGGCCCTGACCGGGTTTGACAACCCGGATTCGCAATACCTTTGCCTCGACGACGCCATACTCTGGCGTTTTCCCGGTTCACTCCTGACGTCGCCGGATTTCGTCCGGCACTATCCGGAACTCATCATCAACCTGATGCAATCGTTGGGGAACAAGAACCTCCAGATGCACGAAACCCTGTCCTATACCGGCCCGGATACCGCGCTGGTGCAGCTTGCCCGCTGGCTTTCCCGCGCAGCCGACGATCACGGTGCACTGTCTTTCCGCCCTAATCTCACCCAGCAGGATCTGGCGAACATGTTGGGCATCCATCGAGCTACTCTGGTGCGTTGCATCCACGCTCTGCGAGAACAGGGCATTGTCAGGCGTTTCTCCCGGAACGCGCTGGACATTATCGACCCGAACGCCCTGCACAGGCTCGCTGAGCAATAGAACATCTTGCGATGAAGTTCTCTGCCAGCCGGGACCCTATGTTCTGGCCCGCAGGTTTCACGCCTGAAGCCGGATCCTTGCTTTGCTGTCCGTGCCTGTCACGCTCCTTCGGAGCGCCCTTTGGATGCAAAACGCAAGTGAATTACGGCTGCTCCGGAATGGCGGGGCGTCGCGGAGAAGCCTCGCTCCGTTCGACTTCGGGAACATTTCGATGACGCAATGCTCAAAACACAGGCGCAAGGGCCGTATCCGGCGCTTGGATCTCTGCTGACCGTGTTTTCCCAAAAATTCTCTCTTTTTTCTTTTCATGGCGCATTTGCGCCATTTTTTTTCAGTGCCATGTGAAAAATAACATTATAGCTCAAACAGTAGGAAAAGGCCTTTCTCACAGCGCTCCCCCCCCGGGGTAAACGGGAGCCGTCCATTTTGCGATTGGAGGAACTTTCCTTGATCCGACATATTGATCCAGAAAAATGCACCGGTTGCGGCCTGTGCTTCAAATCGTGCAGTCTTGACGTATTCCGGCTGCATACCAGCCAGCCGACATGCTCTCCCTGCATGGCGGCCTGCCCTGCCGGAACGGATATCCGGGCCTATAACCATCTGCTCCAGCAGAACCGCCTGAAAGAGGCACTGGCCGTGCTCAAGCGCGGCACCCCTTTCCCCGCCCTGACCGGCCGCGTCTGCTTCCATCCCTGTGAAAGCCAGTGCACCCGCGCGAATATGGACGCAAGCGTCAATATCAACGCACTGGAACAGTTCCTTGGGGATCTGGACCTGCAAACGCTTCCCGAACCTGCCGCCGTGCGCCACATCTCTCCCGCCGCAGTGGTGGGGGCGGGACCGGCCGGGCTGGCCGCCGCATGGCACCTGGCTCTGGACGGCTGGCCGGTCACGGTGTTTGAAACCCTGCCCAAAGCAGGCGGCATGCTGCGCTACGGCATTCCTTCCTATCGCCTGCCCGACGCGATCATCGACGCGCAGATCCGCCAGCTTGAGACTCTGGGTGTGGAATTTCGCTACGGGGTACGCATCGGCGAAGACGCTGACCTCAACATGACCGATCTGAAAGACCTCGGCTTCCGCGCCGTGCTGCTGGCCCCCGGCCTCAGCGCGGGCAAACGTCTGCCCCTGCAAGGCATGGAGTTAGAAGGCGTCCACACCGGCGTTGAATTTTTGCGCGCCCTGCGGATGGGCGACACCCCTGTCACAGGCCGCCGGGTCTGCGTGATCGGCGGCGGCAACGTGGCCATTGACGCGGCCATCAGCGCCAGACTGCTTGGAGCGGAAAGCGTCTTCATGTGCTGCCTGGAAGATCGTGAACACATGCCCGCCTTTGAACACAACATCAAGGACGCGCTGGAGCGCGGCATCGGTCTGCATCCCGCGCTCGGCCCCGTGCGTATTGAGGGCGCGGAAGGCCGGGTTTCAGCCGTGGAGTTCAAGACCTGCACCACTCTTTTCGACGATCAAGGTAAATTCTCGCCCCGCTTTGACGAAAACAGGCGAGAATGCTTTGAGGCCGACTGCGTTATTTTCGCCGTAGGCCAGAGTGGAGATTTCACCAATATCGCTTCCGGTGTGGAGATGAGCGGCCCGCGCATTACAGTTTCCGGCAATTCCATGCGCACCTCCCGAACCGGCGTATTCGCGGCAGGGGATGCCGTCACCGGCCCGGCCTCGGTCATTCAGGCCATTGTCGGCGGGCGCAACGCGGCCCGTGCCATGAGCCGGGCGCTGAACGGGCTGCTGGTGGAAGACAGCGCCCCGGACAGCGCGAAACCCCCGGTTGCGGACACTATGCCCGTGGACAAGCTTCCCCGCCTGCCCCGTAACGAACGCATTGCCAAAAGTGGCGGCGCGCCCTTTGACGAAGCGCTCACCGGCTTCAATCAGCTTGATGCCCAGGCCGAAGCCATGCGTTGCCTCACCTGCGGCAGTAAAGCCACCATTGCCTACGGCGACGACTGTATGACCTGTTTCAGTTGTGAACTGCATTGCCCCGCCGACGCCATTGACGTCCACCCCTTCAAGGAGCGCCTCCCCTATACGCTGTACGACGGGGAAGGAGGCAGAATATGAACATATATGATTGCGTGCTGGACACCGACGTTCTTGTGATCGGTGGCGGCTTCTCCGGAACATGGGCCGCCATCAAGGCCCGTGAACATGTACGGAGCGTCCTCATGGCCGACAAGGGGCCGCGCGACTGGGGCGGGCTGGGCAGCATGTCCGGCGGAGATATGATCGTCAAACAGCCGGAATTTGAAGCCTCCGATCTGGTGGACGAACTGACCTACTATTATGATGGTCTGTGCGAGCAGGACGTGCTGGAAGAGATCCTGAATCTTTCTTACGACCGCTTCATGGATCTGGAAAAGATGGGCCACAGTTTTTACCGCGAGGAGGGCAAGCTCCAGTCCGTGCCACAACGCGGCCTGGACAGAATGCGCTACTACTTCTACCACCCCTACGGCAAGGGCGGCAGCCACACCACCGGAGTACTGAACAAACGCCTTCAGGAACTGGATGTGAAACGCCTGGGCCGGGTGGAAATTACCCGCCTGATCAAGGACGGGGAGCGCGTGGCCGGCGCGGCGGGCTTCCACGGCCAGAGCGGCGCTTCCGTGCTGATCCGGGCCAAGGCCGTGATTCTGGCCGCACATTCAGGCGGATGGAAAGGCTCCTACCTGCTCAACACCTGCGCGGGTGAAGGGAGCCTCCTGGCCTATGAGGCCGGAGCCACCCTGCGCAACATGGAATTCATTGAAAACTGGAACGTGCCCAAACTCTTCGCCTGGGAAGGCCAGACCGGCCTGCTCCCACACGGCGCACGCTTCCTCAACGGTATGGGCGAGGATTTCATGCGCCGCTATTCGCCCAAGCTGGGCGCCAAGGCCGACCCCCATTACAACGTGCGCGGCATGGCCTATGAAATCATGGCCGGGCGCGGCCCCATCTGGTTTGACACCAGCACCCTCAGTGAAGAAGGCGTGCGCGTTATGACCCCCACGGGCGGCTGGATGAAGCTTAACGACGAAAAGCTGAAAGCCCAGGGCATCGATTTCTTCCACCAGACCACGGAATGGATGTCCCAGGTACTTACCTGCTTCGGCGGGGTCAAAGCTGACAAGACGGGCTTCACCGGCGTGCCGGGACTTTATGTCGCAGGACGGGCGCGCAGTGTCGCCCCCGGCGTATACATGGGCGGCTGGGACAGTTGCCTCACCGCCACTACCGGATGGATTGCAGGCGACCATGCAGGCCGCAGCGCGGCGGAAACCTGCGCGGCACACTTTGACGAAGTTCGCGCACAGGAAGATCTGCGCCGCGACACAGCGGCGCTGGGCAGGCCCGGCGTTGCACCCAAGGATATCGTACGGGAAATGCAGCGCCTTATGGCGCCCATCGACGTGTGTATTCTCAAGACGCGGGAAGGTCTGGCCCGCTCCCTCTCCCGGCTGGAAAGCTTCCGGGACGAGATCCTGCCCCAGGCCGGAGCCTCCGACCCGCACTATCTGGTCAAGCTGACGGAAGCGCGGGGCATGACCCTGATTACCGAGGCATTCCTGCGCGCCTCTCTGTTGCGCAAGGAATCGCGGGCCGGGCACTTCCGCGCGGATTACCCGCAACGGGACGGAACGCGCGGCCCCGCGTGGATCGATATCACGAAAGGCCGCAACGGCATGGATGCCAGCTTCGACGCCGTGCCGCTGGAGCGTTACCCCGTGAAGCCCTACCGTTACTACATGGACAACTTTGATTTCCCGGCAGACTTGTTACAAATCCGCAACCATTAATCCAGCCCACCGAAGGAGGACAAGATGAAAAAACTCGCCACCCTTATCCTGACCTGCGCCGTCGTGGCATGCACCGCGACCGGAGCCAAGGCCGACCCCGTGATGCTCAAATACGCCGACCAGAATGCGGAAAACAGCTGGGGCGCGGAACGCGGCATGATCCCGTGGATGAAGGCCGTGGAAGCCGATTCCAGCGGAACCATCAGGTTTGAAACCTATTTCAACGAAACCCTGACCAAGGGTGCGCAGGCCTGGATGTCCACCAAGAACGGCATTGCCGACGTGGCGTGGAACACCATGGCCATACTGCCGGGCAAAAACCCTTTGGCCACGGTGGTGACGCTGCCCGCCCTGCCTGCGGCCACGCCCATGGACGCCAGCCGCATCGCCTGGAAGCTGTTTGAAACACAGCCAACGGTCGCCAAACCGTTCGATGACGTCAAAATCCTCGCCCTGTTCATGAGCGACGTGGACAACCTTGTCACCCGCAAGCCGGTCAAAACCATGGCCGACATCAAGGGCATGAAGATCCGCACCATTGCCGGCCCCAGCGTGGACATGCTGAAGGCACTTGGCGCGGTGCCCGTGGTCATGCCCATGCCCGACGTCTATATGGCGCTTCAGAAGGGAACCCTGGACGGCGTCATGGCCGACTGGGAACCCATTCAGGGCTTCCGCTTCTATGAAGTGGCAAAATACGTCACCACCAACACGCCGTTCAGCTATTCCCTGTTCACCCTGATCATGAACAAGGACAAATTCAACTCCCTGCCGCCCAACGCCAAGGCCGCCATTGAAAAGCACAGCGGCCTGGAAGCCAGCGCGTCGCTGGCCGAAGGCTTTGCCTATTCCGCCCGTGAAGTGGCCAAGCCTCTGGCCGATGAAGGCAAGGTGGAAATCTACGAACTGCCCGCGTCCGAACGCCAGCTCTGGACGGAGCTCGGCGGCACCCCCGCCTGGGAAAAATGGGTGAATGACATGGAGAAGAAGGGATACAAGGATGCCCGCAGCATCCTGAACCTTGCCACAGGCAAGGCTCAGTTCTAGTCCTGTTTAGCGTTGAAGCTCCAGCCAAACACGCGGGCGGGGGGGCCCCCCCCGCGGGGCGCCCCCCGCGCCCCGAGTTGGGCCTGG
>JAEXGX010000363.1 GCA_023450535.1 Pseudomonadota bacterium
GAACATATGCGCAGACAGGAACTCATCATCAACATTTTTCTCATTGCTTTCAGCCTCTTCATGAGCTTCTGGATCATTCCCGCCCAAACCGCCGCCCCCACGGAATACGGCCTTAACGGCGACGTTCTGCCCACGTTGTGCTGTTCCATCATAGGCATCGTGGCCAGCTTCCAGATTTTTTCAGGCATGCTGAAAGGCCTCCGCCCCGACGACGGGAACGGACTCAGCGTGGAACTGCTGCTCCACGCTCTCAAGTGGTTCCTGCCCATGTTCGCCATTATTCCACTGTGGTATTATTGCGGCTTCATCACAGGGAGCGTTTCCGTCCTCTTCGCCCTGCTGCTCATTGCAGGCAGGCGCGACTTCAAAATAATCATCCCTATCGCCGTCGGCATTCCCGTCGCCATCATGCTCCTCATGCTGTACGGCCTTCAGGTTCCCATGCCTTAGAGTATGCTGTTATTGAAAATATCTTCCAGCCAAGACTCTATGTTCTGGCACGCAGGTTTCACGCCTCCGCCGAAGCTTGACACCGCAAGTGAATTGCGGCTGCTCCAGAGAATGATGGGGCATCGCGGCGGAGTCTCGCTCCGCTCAACTCCGGGAGCATTTTCAAAGCGAAAACGGCCTGGCTCCCGCAGAAAACGCAACCTATCTCAAGGATATCGCCATGTTCGAGAATATTTTACTAGGGCTGGGAGATGTTTTCAATCTGACCTCCCTGCTCTTCATGTTTTTCGGCGTGACGTGCGGCATCATCGTGGGGGCCATCCCGGGACTCAGCGGCCCCATCGCCATCGCCCTGTGCATCCCCCTCACCTACTACATGACGCCTGTGGCCGCCATCGGTTTCCTTGTGGGAATCAACAAAGGAGGCACCTTTGGCGGTTCAATCGCATCCATCCTTCTGAATACGCCCGGTTCGCCGGAATCATCAGCCACCTGTTATGATGGTTACCCACTCGCTCTCCAGGGCAAGGGCGAAAAAGCCCTGAAATGCTCGTTGTTTTCCTCCTTTTTCGGCGACACAATCTCCGCCGTTTCCTTGATTGTCCTTTCCATTCCGCTGGCGACCGTCGCACTGAAACTTTCTCCCCCCGACCTCTGCGCCATCATGGTGTTCTCGCTGGTGCTGGTCTCCGGCCTCGACTCATCCTCCATCGGCAAGGCGCTTATCGCCGCAGCAACGGGCATGCTTCTTTCCTGTGTGGGCATGGACTGCTTCGGTGATGAACGCCTTACCTTCAACAACCTCACGCTGAGCGCCGGTATCCCTCTGATGAGCGTGGCCATCGGCACACTGGCCCTTTCGGAACTGGTGTTCCAAATGCAGAAGCAGTTTCTGGGCCAGAAAAGCGGCGCCGAGGCATCCTGCGGCGCGGACAAAGACGCCTGCCGCTTCACCCTGCGGGAAATGCGTCAGGTACTCCCCACCGCGATACGCTCCTCCGCCATCGGCGTACTGATCGGCGTACTCCCCGGCCTGGGATCAACCATGGCGGCCTTCATGGCCTATGGAACGGCGAAAAAGGCGTCCAAACATCCCGAAGAATTCGGCACGGGGGCCCTGGAGGGCGTGGCCGCACCCGAAGCCGCCAATAACGCCATTATCGGTGCGAATCTCGTGCCCCTGCTCACCCTGGGTATTCCCGGCAACGTGTCGGCCGCCATCATCATGGGTGCGCTCATCCTCCACGGTCTCACTCCGGGCCCGCTTATGTTCGAGGAACAGCCGCGCGTCATCTACGGCGTGTACTGCGCGGTACTCATGGCAGGTTTCATGAATCTGTTCTGCGGCTGGATGGGGTTGCGTACGTTTATCCGTGTGCTGGGCGTGTCCCGCACGCTGCTGTATCCGGTGGTCATGCTCACCTGCATGATCGGCTCTTACCTGGCCGACAACTCCATTTTCTGCACACTCGTCATGCTGGTGCTGGCCGTTCTCGGCTTCTTCATGCGCAAGCTCGGCTACAGTTTTGTGACCTTTCTCATCGGCTTCGTGCTCGGACCCGGCTTTGAAATGTCGCTCCAGCAAAGCCTGACCATCAGCGGCGACCGACTGGACATCTTCTATACCAGGCCCATACCCGTCATCCTTTTCGCCCTCTCCCTGCTCATGGTATACCGCATATACAGACAGTGGAAAAAAGATACGGGGAACAAGAACGGGCAGAATGCCGGACTTGACCTCTCCTGATCCCAGACATCAGACTCCCGCAGTCCGTCATGAACATGAGCGCTGGCGTTTTATGGCGGACTGCGGAAATGGAATCTCTTCAGAAGGGAGTGTCTGCGGCCGGGTCCCGCTTGCCCCTGTGTTTCAAACGGGAAGAGCGTCGCGCCGGGTCTTTGCCCGGCATTGTCCCCTGTAACTTTACAGCGTTACGGAACTCTACAGGTTGCTTGTGAAATTCCCAATCAAATAGTCCCAGAACAGCCTTTCGGGAAAGGACTGCTCCGGCATGCGCATGGCGGTAATAGGCACGGAAGGATCGACATCCGGCAGCGGTATCTTTTTTGCCACCAGATCCCCTTTCGCCACCCGGTAGTCATCACGGAACAGCCGATACGGCTGGATAAAGGCCGCCTCATTGCGCACCACGAGATCCAGCAGATCCGTGCGGTTCGCCATACGGTATTCTCCTGCGAAATACGGCGCATACAGGCGGGAAATATGTTCCTGCCCCCTGGAATAAAAACCAATGCGCAATGTCTTCAAATCCTTGGGGGTCAACGTGTCCTTGGCTGCCAGGGGATGGCCCGCGCCGATGAAAAGCCGCTCCTCGTCCGTAAACAGCGGCACGATTTCATAACCCATGTTCACGGCCTGTTCACGGAGCTTCAGCCCCACCGCCGTCCGTGTGACGGCCATGCGGGAAGATCCGCCCTCCAGCTCTTTAATCACGTCCGTTATGTACACATTGCACAGGGTCACGTTAATATCCGGGTACAGTTCCCTGAACGGCAGAAAAATATTGCGGGTGAGATGAAGCGAAAGCAACGGCGTGGTACACACCGAAAATGCCCCGGACGCATTCTCCTTTCCTTCCAGACGCAATTCCGCGATCAGCTTCAGCGCCTCTTCCACCTTTTCAACCACGCGACTTCCCTGTGGAGTCAGCTCAATCCCCTTATTTCCCTTTTTAAAAAAAGAGAACCCCAGTTCTTCTTCCAGGTTTCCCATCGCCACCGACACCGCCTGCCGGGATACGTTCAGCCGCCGCGCCGCCGCACTGATGGAACCCGCCTTCGCCGCTGCAACGAGGTATTCCAACTGCTCCAGGCGCATCCCATCCTCCTTGCTTTTTTTAAATGTAGTTGAAAGAGGCTGACCACGCAACACTTCCCGTTTTTCCCCCTGCAATCCACGGATGACAGCCTTCCATAGGTAATTAATATTTTTCTTTTTTCCCCTTCCCCTTTAAAAAAACAAATATTCCTCATCACATACATGCTCGTCCGTCATGAAAACCGGAACAATCTGTCTGGCTTACAGTTCTGCGGCGATTTTTCGTGGCAAACCTGGAGAGAAAAAGGCTTCCGCACTGGCATCGTCATAAAAAATGCGCGTCAGAACACAGTGTCTTGGCCGACAGGTATTTTCAATCACAGCACGTTCTAACAAAAGGAGAAGGTATGAAACCCGTCTACAAGGAAAAGTATCCCCATCTGTTTGAACCGATGTTTGCCGGAAAAAACAGGGTTCGCTTCAACAACCGTGCCCTGGTCGGCCCCATAGGCTCCGGCGCGACAGGCGGAGGAGAAGACAGCGACGGCCGCATCAATACCTTCGGTATTGATTACTGGATGCGGTACATCCAAGGCGGATTTTCTTCCGTCTGCCTGCCCATGGATGTGCCGATAGACAACAGCCATGAGCACATGTTCAATCTGAACCCCAAAACATGTAACCAGATGAACTTCCAGCGCCTCCAGCGCGCGGTGCATGCCTTCAACGGAAAAACCTTCGCAGAATTCATGCACGCTGGCCCTTACGCCCGTCCGGGTTTCAAGAAAATTTCGGCCGATGACGAACCCCACCTGGGAGCGACGGCCGCCACCAGGGAAGAACTTGAAAACATAGCCGCCCTGTTCGCCGAATATGCCCACTGGGCGCAGATAGCCAACTTCGACGGCATTTGTCTGCACTACGCGCACGGCTGGCTCTTCAATTATTTCCTCTCCCCTCTCACCAACCACCGCACCGATGAGTTCGGGGGTTCCGTCGAAAAGCGTTGCGCCTTCCCCCTCATGGTTATCAAGGCCATCCGGGATATGGTGGGCGACAACCTGCTGATTGAACTGCGCATGAACGGCAACGACGAGGTAGAGGGCGGCATTACTCCTGAAGAATGCGCGGATCATGTCAAAATTTTCGAGCCCTATGTTGATATGGTGCATATTTCCTGCGCGCATCGCCTGAACGCCATGAACAGGCCCAAGCAATTCCCCACCGGCTTCGATCGTACGGCGCATAACGCCTATGCCAGTGAAATCGTGAAAAAGTCGGGAGTAAAGATTCCCGTCGGCGTTACCGGCGGCATATATGATCCCGCCGTTGCGGAAGAAGTTCTGGCCAAAGGGCAGGCCGATTATGTGCTCATGGCCCGTTCCGCCATGGCCGATCCCGAGATCATCAAAAAAGCCAAAGAGGGCCGTGAAGACGACATCCGCCCCTGCCTGCGCTGCAATTACTGCATGGATCATGGCCGCCGCGTGGCTCTTTCCAAGGATTTGCATCTACTTGCCTACCCCAGCTACGACCGCCAGTGCATGACTAATCCCATGCAGTTCCAGAGTGCCCAGAAACTCCGCATCGCCCCGCCGGAGCGTTCAAAGAAGGTCGCCGTCGTAGGCGGCGGCGTTGCCGGCATGGAAGCGGCAATCAGCTGCGCGGACAGGGGGCATGAGGTCGTGCTCTATGAAAAAACCGGCAGACTGGGCGGGCAGGCGCTCCTTTCCGACGTCATGTGGTTCAAAAAGGAAATGAAGCTATTCCACGAATATCTGGAACGCCAGATCAAAAAGCGCCCGGCCATTACCGTGGTATACAGCACGGAGGCCACGCCGGAAATTATCGCCAGGCTGGATCCGGATGCCGTCATCGTCGCTGTGGGCGCGGAACAGATCGTGCCAAAGATTTCCGGAGCGGAAAAGGCGATTATGGGGTTTGACGTCTTCGGCCATGAAGATCGTGTCGGCAAACGGGTCGTCATCGTGGGCGGCGGCGCGGTCGGCGTAGAACTGGGCATCCACCTGAACGGCCTGGGACGCGAATGCACCATCCTTGAAATGGGTGAAGACATCGTCGCCAAAGCTCAGCTCACGGAACGCACGGCCTATCTGAACGCCATGCAGCAATACAAGGTCAGGTATATGGAAAACACGGCCTGCACGGAAATCACGGATAAGAGCGTGCGGGTCAGCACGCCGGAAGGTTCAAAGGAACTGGAAGCCGATACCGTTATCATCGCTGTGGGAACAAAGCCACTGGAGCGTGAACGCGACAAGTTCATCGACACGGCTTTCGACGTTATCAACGTTGGCGACTGCGTCAATGCTTCTACCATTGTTCATGCTGTACACACGGGGTTTGACGCCGGGCTTGCGTTGTAGTGCCCGAAAAAACATGTATGGTCCTCTGCCCTCTTTTCCGATGAAGCGGCCCCCCTGCGGGGGCCGCCCCGGAGGTTCTCAGCGCCATAAACAGCTTCTTTCCTCCATATCCAAAGGAGAATTCCATGATCCCCACGTATGCCAGCAAATATCCCAGGATGTTTGAACCTCTGACCATCCGGCGCGGACAGAACGAGTTTGTCTTCAACAACCGCGTCATGATGGCCCCTGTGGGTATCTGCGCCACCGGCGGCGGAGCCGACAACGGACGCATCAATACCTTCGGCATTGACTATTGGACAGGTATCATCCGGGGCGGGTTTTCCTCTGTTACCTTGCCCATGGAAGTGCCGGACAATGGCAGTCATGAAGGCGTGTTCAACATGAACCCCAAAGAGTTCAACTACATGAATCTGCATCTGTTGCAGCGTTCGGTTCATGCCTACAACGGCAAGACCTTTGCGGAACTGATCCACGGCGGGCGCTGCATGATCCGTCCCGACATTCCGCTGCTCGGCGCCAGCGACTCCGAATATCAGGGACGCCACGTCAAGGGCATGGATGCCGGAGACATGGAGGAGGTCATCGG
>JAEXGX010000413.1 GCA_023450535.1 Pseudomonadota bacterium
GAATGATACAGCGGGGCAACTTGCCGGAATCATCCAGCGTCTTACGCTCCACGCGCACACAGGCTTGCTCCGATTCACTGCCGTAAACCACAGTAATCTGCGGGTGGCTACGATCTTCCAGTTGAACGGGCTGAACCTGCTGTTCCTGCCGTGCGCAGGCGCACAGGGCCAAAACCAGAAGGGGCATGATCAAAAAGCGCAACTTCATCAAAAATTCCTTTATGGTTTGAAACCTCCCCCTTCAGGGGGAAAAGCGGATTTGACAAAAGGTCAAAGCCGATGAAACCCTTTTTCGTAACCCCTCCCTTCAGGGAGGGGCAATCCGCACGCCCCCTATCCGTTGGTTGCGGAGTCAGTCGGCGAGATGGGGGCGGCTGTGGGTTGAAACATGACATCACCTTTGTTCAGAGGTTATATACACCGCTTCCATCAGACGTACCTGTCATTTGACCCAGGAATGCTTGTTGGCGTAAGCGCGCAACTGACTGTCGTAACTGACGGCATAGACCACGGTAGGCCCCTGCGCGGCGATGGGAACGGTGGCGCTGGCCAATACGCCGCCCTTGCCGGACAGGGTATCCAACCTGATCTTTGTGGTATTCGCGGGTACATACATCCGGGCCACAACAACCTGATTGGGCAGGGAAAGCCAGGAACGGGTATCCGGGCGCTGCATGGAGGACGCAATCTTGACCCCGAAATCCCCCAGGAACGCGCTGGCCGCGCCGGAACGCAGCAGCGCCAGGGCAATCATGCTGGTGCGCAGGGGCAGACGATCCTGATCATCCCGCAGGATGATGGATTCCAGCTTGCTCAGAGAAGCCAGTCTGGAGCTGCTTCCGCCAAAACTCACACGCGCGCCGGCCACCTGGGTGGGCACGGGCATGGCTTCAGCGTAATTGACCACGGCTTTGAGCTGATCAACCTGGTACCCCTTGCTCATTTCCTTGCGTTCAGGCGCGAAGCCGTCGGCCAGAATCACATGCACCAGTTTTCTACCGCGCGGCACCCCTTTCCGAACCTGATTCAGGGCTGTGCGGGCGGCGGAACAATCTTTGTTGTTGTCCAATACCTTCTGATAGGCGATACGCGCGTTGTCGCGCAGGGAAGAATCAGCGATGCTGTCCATTTCCATGAGCATGGCGTTCATGTAATCCCCGAAGGGATTCACATAGGCGTTGGGCACCATAGCGGCCTTCTTTCTGGTGGCGGCGTCGCGGTTGTCGGCGTCAACTCTGCCGGCTACGCTTGCCATCTGCCCGCCCTGCTTGGTCTGCTCTTCCTCAAGGGCCGCCAGCATTTCCCGGAACTTCTCCCATTCCTCCTGCTGCTTGTCGATGGCCTTACGGGTAACGTTATAGGCCTTGCGGTCGCCCAGCAGCATGTAGCACAGGGCCTTGTAGTTCAGCAGCATGACCTTCTCATATCCGCGCATCGCGTAGTCGCGCACTTCCTCCGCACCGAACAGCGCGGAAAAGGCCCCCTTGGATACGGCGGAGCCAAAGCTGGACAGTACGCCTTCCGCCTCGCTCTGCTCCATCTTCTGCTCCGCTGCGTCAAAAAACAGCAGAGCACGTTCAAAATCACCGCTGTTCAGGGTCAGGAGCCCGCGCTCCACAATGGCCAGTTCGCTGTTCCTCGCGATCAGCCGTTCCTTGGCGTCCTCGTCGGACATCCTTTGCCCGTCCTCGCTGGAAGGGTTTGTGTTCATTTTGGCGACCAGTTCGTCAAACCTGCCAGCTCTCAACGCTTCCCGTGCGGGAGCGAACGCCTCGGCATAAGTTTTCGTCTGTTCGTTTTCCACAAGGCCCAACGAATCGCTTTTTCCGGCGCAGGCCGCAAAGCTCAGCACGCAAAGCAGCCCAAGACACCCTCTGACAAGTTTCGGCATATCTCCCTCTCTACCTCAGCCAGCCCCTCGGCCAGAATAATATTGTTCCGGAACGGCGCCCGCTCCGCACAATAAAAAATGGTTCGCAGGGAAAAAGCCCCTGCGAACCATTACCGCTAGAATGTATCCAGATCCATGGTCACCGCGCCCGCACGGGCCGAAGGATTGTGTACTTCGGCAGGCCGGGAGGAAGACGCCGGGGGATCGGGCTTTTTGAACGTGGCCTTGGCCTCTTCAATATTGGCGAAACTGTAGGCCTTGACCACGCCGACGATTTCGTGACCAGCGGGAGTGGCATACTTCCAGCGCTTGAGCGTGGCGGCCCCGGTCAGCAATGAGTTCGTCCGGCGGGCCGCCTGGCTGCGCACCATGTCCACAATGGCCGTGGTCGATGCCTCTGTCAGAGTTCCATCCTTGCCGCTTTTGGTCACGGCATTTTCATACACTTCTCCGTTTTCCTGCTCGCTGCGCATGGTGAAACTCTGGTTGAGAAAGGCGGAAAGTTCCTTGGAGGCCGCGCCCTCGGCCTGCCGGAATGCGGCGTTGCGGCTTTCCGCCGCCATAGTGGTGTCATTGCCGCTGTAAGAGTTCGCCCACTGGCCAAAGGCAACCACCACGGGGC
>JAEXGX010000436.1 GCA_023450535.1 Pseudomonadota bacterium
AGAACATAGTGTCTCGGTATGTATACTTTCAATGTTGAACTGCTCTCTTGAGGAATGACGATGTTCCGGAACGGACAGAAAAATGAACGCAGGGCGTCCGGCCCCGTCTGGCGCTTGCGTAAAGAGCAGTTGTGTCCTCCCGCCCGTTTCGGCGGCCGCTATGTCTGGGGCATTGTCAACATTACTCCCGATTCATTCTATGATGGGGGAAAGCATTCCTCTCCTGAAAGCGCCTTGGAACACGCGCGTCGGTTGCGCGGGCAGGGTGCGGATGTGCTGGATCTGGGAGGAGCCTCATCCCGTCCTGGAGCGGTGGACGTGCCCGCCGCAGAGGAAATCCGCCGGGTATTGCCGGTGCTTTCCGCGTTGCAAAAAGATCGGGAGAATTCCGAATTTGACGGCGTGTCGGCTCGCGTTCCTCTGCTTTCGGTGGATACCTGGCGCGCCGATGTAGCTCGGGCGGTTCTGGAGGCAGGGGCGGACATCATCAACGATATTTCCGCGTTCAACTGGGAGCCGGAACTACTGGAAGTTGTGGCAGCTTGCCGGCCCGGCTATGTGCTCATGCACTGTCAGGGCAGACCCGGCACCATGCAGGCTGCTCCACACTATCGGGACGTGGTGGATGAAGTGCTGGCTTTTTTTGAAGACAGGCTGAACGCAATCGTGAGCGCCGGTCTGCCGGAGGAGCATGTCATACTGGATCCCGGCATCGGCTTCGGCAAACGCCTTGAGCACAACCTTGCTCTGCTGCGCGGCATGGAGCGCCTGCTCGGCCTCGGTCGTCCTGTGTTGATCGGTATATCGCAGAAATCCATGTTCGACGATATGCTCGGCCTGGGCAGGACGGAGCGCGGTACGGCCACGGATATCGTGACAGCGCTCATGGCGGCGCGCGGCGTGGCTCATCATCGGGTGCATGATGTCGCTGCGACACTTCGGGCCTTGCGTCTGGCTGATGCCTGTCACGGGGTATGAGTATGCCCTTTTTGGCACAGCTTCCTTTTTCCTGGCGGGACATTCTGGATATTCTCGCCGTGGCCTGTCTGTTTTATTACACCATAAGCTTTGTGCGCGGCACAAGAGCTGTGGCGGCGATCAGCGGGCTCATGGTATTGCTGTTCGTGTATACGCTGGCGCAGTTGCTGGGCTTGTTCACGCTGGGCTGGCTGCTGGAAAAGGTATTTGGTTCTCTGGTGCTGATTATCGTGGTGCTTTTCCACGAAGATATCCGACAGGCTCTTTCCCGGTTCAGTATCCGTTCTCTGTTTAAACGCAAACAAACCTTGCGCGAAGCACAGGTGCAACTGCTCGCCTCAACGTCTCTGGAGTTGGCACAGAAGCATATCGGAGCGATCATCGTGCTGGAGAAGCAGATGCCCCTGGGGGACTTCATGTCCAAAGGCGTGAAGCTGGACGCGGAGCCTTCCCGCGATTTGTTATTCACCATATTTTTTCCGAATACGGCGCTGCATGACGGCGCGGTTATTATTGACAAGGCTGGCCGTATTGCGGCGGCGGGATGTGTATTGCCCCTTGCCGCCGTGGAGCGTCAACACTTCGGTACGCGCCACCGGGCCGCCCTCGGCGTGACGGAAGCCAGCGATGCCGTGGCGCTGGTGGTTTCCGAAGAGCGCGGCGAAGTGACTCTGGCGCAGGCGGGCAGGCTTTCCAATCCTCTGACCCAGGATCGGCTGGAACGGATTTTGAGCAATGTTCTCAGTCAGTAAACAGCATCTGCAAACGGCGCGGTCCATTCTGCTTTCCCTCGTATTCGCGGTGGGCCTCTGGTATGTGGTTACAGGCAGTGCACAGGTGGAGGCCGATGTGGCGGTACGCGTGGAATATCGCGGGCTTCCCTCCGGTTTGTTGGTGGAAGAGGGGATGATCAACAGCGTCAACGTGCGCCTGCGCGGGCCGGCGGAATTGTTGCGCAGTTTGCATGACAGAGATTTGACCTATACGGTGGACTTGTCCGAAGTGAAACGCGGGGCCAACGTGATCCCGCTCGAACCCGGAAGATTGCTGGAATTCAAGGCATATGAAGTGGTCAACTCCCGCCCCAACCGGCTGGTGCTCGAAGTGGATGCCCAGGCGGAGAAAATCGTGCCGCTGGAGGCTTTGGTAACTCCACCGGGCGAAGCTTCAGAACTGCGTTTGGCGAATGTGTTGCTGGAACCTTCTTTTGTGACAGTGCAGGGACCCGAACATATCATCAGAACGCTGGACAGGCTGGATGTGAAGTACGATGCGAACCGCGATGCGGAAAACGGGGCGCGTAGCGTCAGTTTGGCCATTGTCGCGCCGGATCTGGTGGAAGTGACTCCTCCCGTGACCACGCTCCGATATACCTTGGCGACGAGGACGGAACTGTTGGATCTTGAACGTCTGGTGCAGTTGGACGGCGGAACGCTGAGCGAATATACGGTGATGCCGCCGCGCGTGAAGCTGCGGGTGGATGTGCCGGAAGCCAAGATGCAAGATTCAAGTTATTTGGCCTCAATTCGGGTGATTGCCCGTGTGCCCGAACTTGTAAGGGGAGCAAGCTCCCGTGTTTCCGTACTGGTGATGCTGCCGCCTGGAGCGCACCTGGTGGATGTGGAAAATCTGGATGTTCTGTTGACACGAAAAGGCGTACCGGATGCGGGGGGCCCGCTGAAATAGCCCTTGAGGGAACGGTTTGGAGTGAAAAGCGGGTGCGCCTGCCGGAGTGCCGGAAACGCATCTGGTAATGGGGGAGGGCATGACACAGAGACTTTTCGGTACGGATGGCCTGCGCGGCCGCGTCAATGTATGGCCGCTTACGGCAGATATGGCTTTGCGGCTGGGGCTTGCTGCCGGTACCTTGTTCCGGGACGGACAGCGGCGGCACACGGTCATTATCGGCAAGGACACGCGTCTTTCGGGCTACATGTTTGAGACGGCGCTTACCGCCGGGCTGTGCGCCGCCGGGATGGATGTATTTCAGGTAGGGCCTCTGCCCACACCGGCCATTGCCTTTCTTACCCGCAACATGCGGGCTGATTTCGGGGTGGTGATCTCCGCTTCCCATAATCCCTACCACGACAACGGTATCAAGTTTTTTGACCGGGACGGCGTCAAACTGCCGGATGATGTCGAGGATCGTATGGCCGAACTGGTGCTCGACAAGGACCATGAGTGGGAATACCCTCCTTCGGACAAGGTGGGGCGGGCCTACCGTATTGTGGATGCGCCGGGGCGCTATATCGTGTATCTCAAGAACAGTTTCCCTCTGAACATGACACTGGAGGGTATGCGCGTGGTCATCGACTGCGCCAACGGCGCCAACTACAAGGTGGCACCTCTGGCGTTGGAGGAACTTGGCGCAGAAGTGTTCCGGCTGGGTACGCAGCCCGACGGACTGAATATTAATCATCAATGCGGGGCGCTGCATCCCGAAGCCATGCAGGCCAGAGTGCGGGAAGTGCGCGCAGATATCGGTCTGGCACTGGACGGTGATGCGGAGCGGCTTAGCGTGGCGGCCGAGAAGGGGCGTATTCTTGACGGAGATCAGATCATGGCGCTTTGCGCCGACGACATGATGCGCCACGGTACTCTGCACGGTAACGTGCTGGTGAGCACGGTGATGAGCAACATGGCGCTGGAAGTGTTCATGGAAGAGCGTGGTGGCAGATTGGAGCGCACCAGGGTGGGGGATCGCTATGTGGGCGAGGCCATGCGCCGCCTTGACGCCACGCTGGGCGGCGAACAGTCGGGGCACCTTATTTTTCGCAATTACAGCACTACGGGAGACGGTTTGCTGGCCGCACTCCAGGTATTGCGCATTATGCGCGAGCGCGGACAGCCTCTTTCTGAACTGGCGGATCAGCTTCAACTCTTTCCGCAGCGTCTGATCAGCGTACCGGTGCAGCGCAAGCCTCCGCTGGAGGAGTGTACCGAAATACAGGATGCTGTGCGTGTGGCCGAGGTCGAGCTGGCGGAGCCGGACAAGCGCGGCCGCGTGCTGCTCCGCTATTCCGGTACGGAAAATGTCTGCCGTGTCATGGTGGAAAGTTCGCGCGAAGATGTTGTCCAGCGTCTGGCCAGGGAACTCTCCGACGTGGTGCGCAGAGTGCTGGGATAGCGTATTTCAATACACAGTGTTCTGAAGAGTTATGCTTTCAAGGGGAAATTACTCTGAAATTTTCAAGCTGAATTAGTGGAGAAAGCCCTTTCTGGCTTTTTCCGGAAGGAGCGTATATGAATATTCGCAAAGTCGTCATTCCCGTGGCCGGTTGGGGTACCCGTTCTCTGCCAGCGAGCAAGAATATTCCCAAGGAAATGTTGCCCATTTATAACAAGCCGGTAATCCAGTATGTTGTGGAAGAGGCCATGCATTCCGGCGTGACGGATGTGGTATTTGTCACCAATCGGGAAAAGAGCGTCATCGAAGATCATTTCGACTACAATCTTCAGCTGGAAGGCGTGCTGGAGCGCGCAGGCAAGATGGAATTGCTGAGCAAGGTGCGTGAGGTTGCCGAAATGGTAAACGTCATGGCCGTGCGGCAGAAAAAGCAGCTTGGCCTCGGCCATGCCGTGCTCTGCGCAGAAAATGCCGTGGGAAATGAGCCTTTTGTGGTCATGGTCGGTGATGACCTGATCATCAACGATGTGCCCGGTGTGCAGCAGTTGGTGGATGTGGCGCGCACCGAGAAGAAGCCGGTTATCGGCGTTATGGAAGTGCCGCCGCATAAGGTGGATAAGTACGGTATCATCGCCGGAAAGGAATGCGGCGACGGCGTGTATGAAATCACCGATATGGTGGAAAAGCCCGCAGTGGACAAGGCCCCGTCCAACCTGGCGATTATCGGGCGTTATGTGCTAACCCCGGACATCTTCCGTCACCTGCGTGAAATCAAGCCCGGGCACGGCGGGGAAATCCAGTTGACCGACGCGCTCGCCTCTCTGGCGAGAGAGCGGGGCATGCTGGCTGTCAAACTGAAGGGCGAACGTTTTGACGCGGGCGACTGGGTGGATTATCTCACCGCCAACCTCTACTTTGCGCTGAAAGAAGAACATTTGCAGCCCAAACTGCTTGCGCGCGTGAGGAAAATGCTCGGGGATTACCCCGCCGGGCGCGGAGACTAGCGCAGCAGGACGCTGCGCAGCGGAGCGTTTTCCGCGCAAAACGCGAGCGAGAGCAAATGCCCCCCCAGTACAGATGCAGGACGGGGGGGGGCTGAGCGTCATGGAGAGGATGCCGGGGAAAGCGTGTGGAGTGGGGAATTTTTTCTCTTCTACCCGATAGGAGAATTCCGGGCTTCAGAGGGGATAATTCCTGGAAATGGCATGATTTTTTTGAAGTTTCTTTTTTTGTTCTCCAGGAGTTTTTTTGTCCTCTTGCCATGAAATCTTCTCTATGATAAATCAAGACGGTTAGATATTGTTCATCTTTTTTTTTATAGCATATTTTTTGCATAACCCTGGAGCATTTCAGCAGTGAAATGCTCCAGGAGGCGAGTGAAACGAGGTTCTCCTCTCAGCTCCCTTTATCCGTAAGGCGTTTCACGCCACCTTATTCCGAAAGTAACTGGAATTCATTTGTGATGTACAGCTTTCGGTGGAGGCGCGGAATTTGTGAACCAGGAATCGTGTTCTGGCAATGTATGCTTTCAAAGTTAAACTGCCCTAGTCTGGAAGGATGTTTCTATGGCTCTTGAGCTCAAACAGCAACTGAAACTAAGCCAGCAGCTTCTGATGACGCCGCAGTTGCAGCAGGCGATCAAACTGCTCCAGTTGTCGCGTCTTGAGCTGGTTGATACCGTACAGCATGAACTCATGGAGAATCCTTTTCTGGAAGAAGGCGAGGATATTCCGCTGGAAACTCGTGGCGGGGTAGACGCTGTGGCCGGGACGGAAAGCGCCGCTCGCCGCGAGGAACTCGACGCCTATGACAAGGACATTGCGGGCAGTGCCGACTGGGAAGATTATCTCGGCGACCTCTCCAGTGCACCCAAACTGGCTTCATCCCGTGAATATGAACTTTCGGAAGAAATAAGCAGCCTTGAGGCCAGACATGCGGCCAAACCCACGCTGGAATCCCATCTGATGTGGCAGCTTCGCCTTTCCTCTCTGAGCGATGAACAGAAGGAAATAGGCGAATTGGTCATTGGAAACCTGGATTCCGCCGGGTACTTGCGGGCCAGTAATGAGGAAATTGCCGAGCTTGGCAAGATGAAGCCGGCCGAAGTGGAACCGGTGGTTAAGGCCATTCAGCGCTTCGACCCTGTGGGTGTGGCTTCACGTTCTCCGCAGGAATGTCTTCTGGTGCAGATTGAAGTGCTGAAATATGACCGCGATCCAATTCTGGTGGAGCTGGTGCGCCAGCACCTGGAGGATTTGGAAAACCGTCGCTACAAGCCGCTTCTGCGCAAGTTCAAGCTGGATATGGATACGCTTAAGGAATACATCGACGTGATCCAGTCGCTTGATCCCATGCCCGGTGCCAGCTTCGGGGAAGGCGAACCCATGTTCGTCAGCCCGGATGTTTATGTGTACCCCTTGGACGGCGATTTTGTCATTCTACTCAATGACGACGGGCTTCCCCATCTTCAGGTCAGCACCATGTATAATGATGGCGAGGCGTTCAGCTCGGAAAAGGATAAGGAATACATGAACGAAAAGCTGCGGGCTGCCTCCTGGCTTATCCGCAGTCTGGAACAGCGCCAGCGTACCCTGTACAAGGTGATGGAGAGCATTGTAAAATACCAACGCCCCTTTTTCGAAGAGGGCGTTACCAAGCTCAAGCCGCTTATTCTCAAGGACATCGCGGATGATATCAATATGCATGAATCCACGGTGAGCCGCATTACCACCAATAAATATGTGGCCACGCCGCACGGCACGTTTGAACTCAAGTTCTTTTTCAACAGTGCGCTTGGTATGGATGATGGCAGTCAGGTCGGCTCAGAGAGCGTGAAGGCTCTGCTCAAAAAGTGCATTACCGAAGAAGATCCGAAGAATCCCCTTTCCGATGAAAGGCTGTGCGAGATCCTTAAGGAACATCTTGGTGTCAATATCGCCCGACGCACAGTGGCGAAATATCGTACGGCGTTGGACATCCCTTCTTCTTCGCGGCGCAAAAGTCATTTTTAGGGTATTTCAACATTGAAATACTCTGCGGAGTCACCAGAGCCGAGATGGGGCATGCCCATCTTTATTCTCTTTATCTGTAAGGTGTTTTATGCCAACGGCTGATGGTGTTGTGAACGCCTCCACCATTCTGGAGTAGCTGCAAACTCTCCTTCTCCACCATCATAATAAAAAGATTTTTACGATCGACAAGCATTGAATCGTCCATCGAGAAAAGAATAATCCAGGCTGATGCTGGTCCAGTGCTGGTCTGTTTTCCCTGATATTACAAGGCAGGAGCGGAGGGGGATATTCCACCTGCCGAGCTCTTATCCTTGCGGTCGGCTACGGAGCGTGGTAGGTCTATCCAATGTTCGACTCTTCTTTTTCTATCAGTATGACCAATCTCGCCGTGGCTTTTGTGCCGGTGCTTTTCGGTATTATTCTGCACGAAGTTGCCCACGGCTGGGTGGCCTCCTTGTTTGGCGATCATACCGCCCGTATGTTGGGCCGTTTAACCCTTAACCCCATTCCGCACATCGACCCCATGGGGCTGGCCATGTTCGTGCTTACCGCGCTGGCCAGCCCTTTTGTCTTCGGATGGGCCAAGCCTGTTCCTGTCAATTCGCGTAACATGCGGAATCCGGATCTGGGCATGCTGCTGGTGTCCGTAGCCGGGCCGCTGGCCAACATGCTGCTGGCCTTTGTCTGTGCGGGCGGGGCTGCTTTCATGTGGCACTACGCGCAGGCTAACGGCGTGGCGGAAGGATCCGCCGTGCATTTTCTGTTGCGCATGTTCGTGGTGGGAACCGTGTCCAATTTCGCGCTGGCGTGGATCAACCTCATGCCCATTCCTCCGCTGGACGGCAGTCATATTGTGGAAGCCTTCCTGCCGCGCCGTCTGGCCTGGCAATATTCCCGTCTCGGTCGCTGGGGCTTTATTATCCTGATTATCCTGCTTGCGACCGGGGTGCTGGGAACGATCCTCGGACCTCTTGTCGAGTGGTCGTCCGAACTCGCTTTTTCCTTCTATCGTCTTTTCTGAACCTGTTTCGCCGACCATTGTTTCTGGAGGTATCTGTCATGGCGAGGGAACGCACTGTATCCGGCATGAGGCCCACCGGGCCGTTGCATATCGGCCACTATTTCGGCGCGCTGAAGAACTGGGTGGCCATGCAGGAAGAGATGGAATCCTTCTTCTTCGTAGCGGATTGGCACGCTCTGACCAGCGATTACGCTGACACCACCCATCTGCGCGAATATGTGCGGGAAATGGTGCTGGACTGGCTTTCCGTGGGGCTTGACCCCGCCAAGTGCGCCATTTACCGGCAATCGGACATCAAGGAGACGGCGGAACTGCATCTTTTGCTTTCCATGATCACGCCGCTCGGCTGGCTGGAACGTAATCCCACCTATAAGGAACAGCAGCAGGAAATCACCACGAAGGATCTGGGAAACTATGGTTTTCTCGGTTACCCGGTGCTGATGGCGTCCGACATCATCCAGCACCGGCCCCAGTGGGTGCCCGTGGGGCAGGATCAACTGCCGCATCTGGAACTGACGCGTGAAATTGTGCGTCGCTTCAATTACCTGTACGGGGAGGTGTTCCCCGAGCCGCAGGCCCGCCTGACGCCTGCCGCCAAATGCCCCGGCCTGGAC
>JAEXGX010000438.1 GCA_023450535.1 Pseudomonadota bacterium
GTGATAGAACAGGTCATCCGGCCTACCGGCCTGGTGGATCCGCCGGTGGAAATTCGTCCGACCAAAGGGCAGATGGACGATCTGGTGGGCGAATGCAAAGCCCGTGCGGCAAAGGGCGAACGGGTACTGATCACTACTCTGACTAAACGCATGGCTGAGGAATTGACGGAATATCTCGGTAATATGGGCGTGTCCACACGCTATCTCCATTCCGACATCGATACTCTGGAACGCATTGCGATCATTCGCTCTCTGCGCATGGGCGAGTGTGATGTTCTGGTAGGCATTAACCTGTTGCGCGAAGGGTTGGATATTCCCGAAGTATCCTTGGTGGCTATTCTGGATGCGGACAAGGAAGGTTTTCTGCGTTCGACCGGAGCGCTCATCCAGACCTTCGGGCGTGCGGCCCGTAACGCCGCAGGCCGCGTTATTCTTTACGCCGACAGCGTGACGGCCTCGATGCGTGCAGCCATGGACGAAACGGATCGCCGCCGGACCAAGCAACTGGCCTGGAATGCCGAGCACGGCATCGTGCCGACAACGGTGAGCAAATCTCTGGAAAGTCCGCTGGACAGCTTATACGGAGCAGATGCCCCCGGCGGAAAAAGCCGCAAGGGCAAGGGCCGTAAAGAGGCCGCCCCGGTTGAGATCGTGCCGGAAAAGCCGGAGGATATCGCAAAGCTCATCGGCGTGCTGGAAAAAGACATGCGCTCGGCCGCCCGCGAGCTGGAATTCGAGAAAGCCGCCGAACTGCGCGACCGCATCCAGGCTCTGCGAGAAAGGCTTTATCTTAGCGGTGATGGAGCAGAAGGCACAGCAAATATGAGGAACACGGGTGAAGTCGCCCCTGGCCTGTCGTCTGCAGCGGCGCGAAATTCCGCTCGGAGTGCAAGAAAACCGAGGGCAGGAAAAAATGCGAAGTCATCTGGAGGCATGGCGTGAAACCCGAATGCCGTTTTTCCATAATTATGGCTGTGCGAAACGGAGCAGCCACCTTGCAGCGTGCCTTGGACTCCTTGTTTGCCCAGACGCATAACGATTGGGAATGTTTGATTCAGGACGCTCTGTCGGAAGATGCGACGGCGGATATCTTCGCCATGTATCCGGATGAACGGTTGAAGATTGTCCGAGAGGCGGACAGTGGCGTGTACGATGCGTGGAATCGTGCGCTCGATCGCCTGGCTTTGGAGAGCCGCTGGGTCATGTTCCTTGGCGCAGATGACGCTCTGGCCGGGCCGCATGTCCTGGCCCGGACTGCACGAGTTCTGGCGGATATGCCGGAACGCATTGAGTTTGCCCAGGCCGGACTTGAACTTGGCCGCAATGGGCAGGTGCGGGAACGTGTTTCCCGCAGTAGGGCGGAGATTTTTCGTCAGTTCATTTGCGGTATGCCGTTGTTGACCCCCGCCGTCTTTTTCCGCACATCCCTTTTCAAGGAAGCGCGCTTTGACGCCGCTTATCGCATCGCCGGAGACTTCGCCTTTGTCGCGGAGCGTCTGACCCCGGATAATCTGGCTTTGTTGCCCTTTGTAGCATCCTATATGGAATTGGGAGGACTGAGTTCATCCCTGCGCTCCCGTCCTTTGTTGCAGGCCGAGCGTAAACGGGCGCTGGCGGAATGCGTGTTGCCCCGCGCAGCAGAAGTTGTACGCGCCTGCATTGAAACCCTTGAAGATACGGAAGATCCACTGGATACCGCGCGTTGAACCGCCATGTCCTCCTTTCGCCTGTCAGGAACAGCCATGAAACAGCATTCCCTATTTTCTGTCCCTCCCCGTGAGACCGACCTTCCTCCGGAGGCTGTGCCGCTTTCTTTGTCTATGACTGCGGAACCTTTACCGCAGGATCCCGCTCCCCGGAAGCACGATGTTGATCCGCACGTTTATTCGGGCAAGGATGCCGCGCGGGCCACAGTCTTACGGGCAGAACTTGAGCACCACAATTATCTGTATCATACATTGGATGCGCCTGAAATTACGGACGAGGCCTATGACCGCCTGTTTCGCGAGCTGGTGGAGCTCGAAGCGCGGCGCCCCGAGCTTCAGACGCCGGATTCCCCTACGCGACGCACGGGCGGGGAGCTTTTGCCCTATCTGGAGACCCGCGCCCATTCCCTGCGCATGTATGGGCTGGACAACGTGTTTTCTCCCGAGGAATGGCAGGCTTTCGTCCTGCGGGCAAGGCGGCAATTGCCGGAGGCTTCCGAAGAAATCATGAATGAATGGTGGGCTGACCCCAAGTTGGACGGCCTGGCCTGTGAACTGACTTACGAAGACGGCGTGTTTGTACAGGCGTTGACGCGCGGTGACGGGGAGACAGGGGAGGTCGTGACTGCGGCCATGCGTACGGTGCGCAACCTGCCGCTCCGTCTGCGCGGAAACGGCCCTTTTCCCGCCCGGCTGGAAGTGCGGGGGGAAGTGCTCATGTTTCGCAGACAGTTTGAAGAGCTGAATCAGCGGCAGGAAGAAGCAGGGCAGAAGACATTCGCCAACCCCCGTAATGCGGCGG
>JAEXGX010000130.1 GCA_023450535.1 Pseudomonadota bacterium
GTAGAGCATTCAATATCGAAATGATCTGGCCTTGCGGCAACAAACACCCCGGCGGAACGAGTCTATGATAACGCATGCCGAAAAATTCGAAAATACCCGGCACAGAGAATATTCGCTGGGCGTAGCACTTCTTGCTGCCGTGGCCCTGTATTTTTTCAAGCCGGATACGATTTCCACCCTGCTCCTGCTTAATGTGCTGGCCGTCTTTTCCATTCTGTACAGCGCATTCAGCGTGGTGCGGCATGCGGACGTGCTGGCTCACCGTTTCGGTGAGCCGTATGGCTCGCTTATTCTAAGCCTTGCCATTGTCATTTTGGAAGCTGGCATGATCGCTACGCTCATGCTTTCCGGAGCGGCAGGTGAAACCATGATGCGCGACACCATCTACTCGGTGCTCATCATCGTCATGAGCGGGCTTGTCGGTCTGTCTCTCATGCTGGGCGGAGTACGGTACAAGAGTCAGAATTTCAACTCTATGGGCATAAAGCATTATCTTATGTCCATCATTCCTCTGGCGCTGATCGTACTTGCTCTGCCCGCCACACTGAAAGACGGTAGCCTCACAACAGCCCAACTGACGGCCATAGCAACGTGTTGCGCCTTTGTGTATTACATGTTTCTACGCATCCAGACCGTGACGCACCGCCGCTTTTTTGTACACGAAGCTGAAGACGGAGACGACGGCGGGCACGGCAAACCGTCGTCTCACGGCACGCCCTGGCATTTCGCATGGCTGGGAATCCACCTTGCGGCAGTTATCGGCATCACCAAAATGAACAGTTATCCGCTTGAACAAATTCTGAGTACGGTGAATGCGCCGCCCGCCTTTGCCGGGTTCCTCATTGCCGTACTGATACTTTCCCCCGAATCAACGGCCGCGCTGGGTGCAGTCATGCGCGGCCAGGCCCAGAGAGCCATGAATCTGCTGCTGGGCGCGGTGCTGGCGACCATTTCTCTGACCGTGCCGCTGGTTGTGGGCATTGCCGTTCTTACCGGGCAAAACATCATTCTGGGCCTGCCCCTGCCCAATATCCTGCTTCTGTTCACCACGCTCATTCTATGCCAAACGTCGCTGACCGGCGGAAGAACCAATGCGCACAGCGGTTCCGCCCACCTGATCATCTTCGTGATGTACGTGATGCTGATTTTCAACTGACCACTGTCATGAATTCAACGGCCTGTCCCGGCCGGCTTTTCAGAGGGATATAGCTTTTCAGGCGGAAATGTTGCTGGCCTGCCGCGCGAAAATATCATACATGAAGGTATTGTCCGTTCCGGCACGGAGTATGGGCACCACAGCTCTTTGCCACAGCCGGACACAACTTCTCTGTTCCGGGGGCCAATCTGTATGTTTTCCAGCATCACCTTTCGTCTCAATGCCTTTGTCATCGGACTGCTGGCACTGTGTACGCTCGGCATCACGGTCGTGGGCGGCAGTATTTCCGGCGCGTCGCTGGAAGCTCAGGTGAGAGAAACCACCCTTCCCGCACTCATGGAAAACGTCGCGGGCATGGTGGATCAGGAGCTGATCGGACCTGTGCGTACGCTGGAAACTCTGGCCAAGAACCCTTTTTTCCTAACCTGGCTCGCTGAAGGCGGCAATGAAGCTCAGGCTCCTCTGATTTTTTCCATGGGCCGTGAGGTCATGAAACAGTACCGCACCGGCGGGCTGAATGTCGTGCTGCGCGATAACCTGCGCTATTTCAACCTGGACGGGCAGTCGGAAAAAGTCTTCACTACCAACCGAGAACGTGACCCCTGGTTCTTCGAATTTGAAGAAAGCGGCAAGCCGCTGGGCGTGAACATCCACGCGGCAGACGATCCCCTCTACCCCGGCATGGCCTTTTTCAACCGTCGCATCGAGCGTGAGGGAAAGTTCGCCGGGGTTATTTCCACCGGAATGAAGGTGGAATCGTTCATCTCCAAGCTTGGAGAAACGAGCATCGGCACAAAGGGCGTAACCATGCTGGCTCGTGCCGACGGAACGCTGTTGGCCCATAACGACAAGAGTTTGATCGGCAAGAACCTCTCTGCCCTGCCCGGTTACGCGAGCATATCTTCTTCCATCCTGCGAGGCGACACGACCCGTTTCGAGTATATCAACACGGCAGGAGATCGCATTCTGGTGAACGCGCGGCCCGTTCCCATCCTGGATATGGTTCTGGTATGCGAAGCCAATCTTGACGAACTGCTTGCGGGCATAAACGAGGCCAAGTGGTACGCGACGGGAATGGGACTGCTATTCATCGTGCTGGCCGGAATCGCAGGCTACCTGCTCATCCGCACCATCACCCGCCCGCTCAAGAATATTATCTCCTTTGCCGAACTCACGACGATGCGCCGGGAAGGCGACGACGACTCACTGCCGCAGGGCTATGACGAGCTGGAGCGCCGGAAGGATGAACTGGGAACTCTGGCCAGAGCCTTGCACTCCATGGTGAGCAGTCTGCGGGAAACTTCCGCTCTGGCACGGAAAGAATCTGACAAGGCGCGGGAAGAATCCGCCCGCACCAAAGAAGCCATGCAGAAAGTGGGCATTTCCCAAAAAGAGGCCGAAGCGCGTGCCCTCCGGCTCATGGATGTGGCAAACCGTCTGGCATCCGTGGCCGATGTGGTTTCCACAGCTTCCATCGCGCTGGAGAAACATGTACGCATGGCCGAGGAAGGCGCCCGTATTCAGGCCGCTCAGGTGGGAGAAACCGCCTCTGCCATGACCGCGATGAATGCCACCGTGCTTGAAGTGGCGCAAAATGCCGCCAACGCCTCTGATGCTTCCGCCACAACCCGCCAGCGGGCCGAGAACGGAGCAAGCGTGGTGCGCCGCGCAGTGAGCAGTATCAAGCTTCTGCAACAACAGTCCGCAGCCCTGAAAGGCGATATGGAAAAACTGGATCAGAGTGCTCAATCCATTTCGCAAATCATGGGCCTGATTTCTGATATTGCGGATCAGACCAATCTGCTCGCTCTGAACGCCGCTATTGAGGCCGCCCGCGCAGGCGATGCCGGGCGGGGCTTCGCCGTGGTGGCGGACGAAGTACGCAAACTGGCGGAAAAAACCATGATTTCCACTGTGGATGTGGGCAACGCTATCCGCGATATCAGAGAAAACGCCGATACCAGCATGGCCCGCATGGACGAAGCCATGAACACCATAAGCGACGCCACAACGCTGGCCACGGAATCCGGCGAGGCTCTCGGCGAGATTGTCACACTTATGGACGACACCGCGCGGCAGGTACACAGCATCGCCACTGCAGCCGATGCGCAATCCGCTTCCAGCGGAAAGATCAACCAGGCTATCGGGCAAATGAACGAAATCTCGCAAGAAACCGCCCAAGCCATGCGTGAAGCCACGCAGGCCGTAGAAGACCTGAGCATTCAGGCTCATGAACTAAGTAAACTCATTGCCGACATGAAAACACGCTGACGGCCCGGCTGCTTTAACCAGATCAGCCCCTGCGTAAATTTCTCGAAATTCGTGCAGGGGCTGATCTGGTTAAAAAAAACGCCTCTACCACCCGTAATCGGTAAAAATGCCGGTGATGGTGCAGCCCATGTGCAGGAGGTTGATATCGGCAGGAGACAAGGCGAGGTCTTTCAAATCATCCCAGCTTTAAAATCCACCAGGAGCATCCCGTAGCGCGATGATCTTGTCCGCAACATCCGGCTCCAGTATGCAGGAATCCATACGTTGCTCTGTTCAGCTCATGCGCGACCGCTTCGGAATCGATAGCGTGAAGCTCGGGCGCAAATACGGCACAGGACAGAACCAGAGCAAAAGCGGCAAACCAGTATTTCCTCTTCCTTCAGGGGTTATTTCTCAATACCCGACATGCATGTACGCAGTCGGGAAGAATTGAGAAACAGCCCCTGGTGTTGAAAGGCCACGTTTCTTTTTGTCAACTTTTCTCTATTGATCATCCTCTTCCTGCAAGAAAAATATAAGATTAACGAAATGTATTTTTGAACTTTAATACACTATTATACCATGTTAGATTCATTACCAAGGTCATGGCTTTCCTCTTTTTCAGCCTCGACACCGTGCTTTTGGCATGGTATGCTAGAGACATAAGACTGCTGCCAACGTCGGTAGTGGCACCCCCCCCCCAAAAAAAAGCGGGGGCATCTTATGCAGCATACTCCAGATGGGGGGCGGCCATGCATGATTTCAATGCCGGTCTTATCCAATACTTCCGCCCGTTTTATTATGTAGCTGAAACGGGTAGCATACGTTGTGCCGCTTCCATTCTGAACCTGACCCCTTCCGCCGTCAGCCAGCAAATCCAGAAGTTGGAAGAGGCGCTCGGCATGCCGCTGTTTGACCGCCGTCAGGGCCGCACCTTACGCCTTTTGCCCGCAGGGAAAGCGTTACTGACGCGTATCCCGTCGCTGGAAGCGGCACTTGCCCAGTTGCGGAATGAGCTCCAGAATCTTCAGGAAAACGAGAAACCCATCCGAGTCGGTATTCTGATCCAACTGCATGCCCGGATGCTGAAAAGCATCGCCGATTACGTTGAAATATACCAGGATACCTCTTTTTTCCTGCATACCGGAGAAGGCAATACGCTTTGCCGCGAACTTCTGGCCGGGGAACTGGATCTCGCGCTGGTCTTTCACGAGCACCTGCCGCCCTCCATAAAAGGAGAGCCGCTTTTATCCGCTCCGCTCATCCTGCTCGTCCATCAGGATCTGATCAGGGATATGGGAGATTCTCCCCCACTTGAGTTCTTGCGCAGTCTGCCCGTGATTTATGTTTCCGGGGGCCGCAGGATCCCTACTCTGGACGCCTATGCCACAGCCGGGCTGACCGCCCGAAAACGCCTGACGGTGGAAAGCCCGATATGGGCGGTGGAAGCCGTGCGTCTCAAACTGGGAGCCGCCCTCCTCAACACGCTGGTTCTGCCGGATGATATGACCGGACTGAAAGCTTATCCTTTCGGTCCCGCCATGCTTCCGCGCCGGATCGTCCTGGCCGGGACGCCGGAAGGATCACTGTCTTCCGAAGTTTCACGCTTCATGCATCATATCAGGACCACATGGAAGGATCAGACGGTGCTGATACCAGAACAATTCATCAAAAATTCCTTTATGGTTTGAAACCTCCCCCTTCAGGGAGGGGCAATCCGCACGCCCCCTATCCGTCGGCTGCGGAGTCAGTTGGCGGATGGGGCGACTGTGGATTGAAACATACTGTAAAATTGTTCTGTACACCTGTTTATTTTTTCTTGTTTGACTTATGTGCTTTAATTCACTCTATTCAATATAACGTGACCCGAAGAAGCTCAGAATACAGGCAACCTTGAACAGAAGGAGTTTTGCATGTTGAAAAAATGCGCCGGTATGACTCTGGCCGTCATGATGGGTCTTTCCCTCATCATGGGCGGCGTGGCCCAGGCCAAGGGCTTCAGGAACCTGTCCTTCAACGGGGGATACATGCCCAAGCACCCCACGGTGGTTCAAGTCTGGGTTCCGTTTTTCCAGGCTGCAGAAGCAAAATTTCCCGGCAAGGACGGCCTCAGTTTCAACTACTTTGCCACGAACGAACTCTTCCCCGAAGCCGAGAGCATGAACGCCCTGACAGACGGACGCGTCGACTTCGGCCGGGTACGTCCTTCCCTGTTTCCGGGCAACATGAATCTGCTCTCTGCCGTGGAAATCCCCGGTATGTGCCCCAGCGCCACGGTCGGCTCGCTGGTTACGCAGGAGCTGCTCGACGTATTTCCCGAGGTGCGCTCCGAGCTGCCCCCCAATTCCATTCCCTTTACCTCATGGGCTTCAGCCACCTATCAGTTGCACACCCTTAAACCCGTCAAAACCCTGGCCGAAATGAAAGGGTTGAAGCTCATCGTGTGGGACGCCACCACCCTTGAAATCGTCAAGGCTCTGGGCGGCAATCCCATCCGCATGACTTCTACCGACACCTATCTGGCCTTGTCCAAGGGCATGGCAGACGGCGTATTCTGTCCGCTGGCTCCGGTTCGCTCCTTCAAGATTTCCGAATCGACCAGGTATCACCTTTTCCTCAATCTGGGCGTGACCACCTTTGCCATCAACGTGCATAAGCCGCTGTGGGACGACATGCCCCAGGACATGCGCGACTGGCTGAAGGCGGAAAGCGGCCTTAAAATGGCCCTGGCCTGCGGCAAGAGTCTGGATGA
>JAEXGX010000137.1 GCA_023450535.1 Pseudomonadota bacterium
GCTGTACTTGAACCGCAAGACCCAGGAACTGACAGGAGTTGACGGAAGTCTTGATGGGCAGAAATGCTATGAGGTTCTGCAGGGGAAGGATGCGCCCTGCGAATTTTGCACCAACCACCTGCTCGAAGTGGGCAGGAGCTACTGTTGGGAATTTCATAACGTCAAGTTCAATAAGACTTTCGCCCTTCGGGATACACTGATGTGGACGCCTGGGTCAGGCGTTTTGAGCAGGATGGCGCGTTTTTCATCACCTCTTTGCGAGGAGAACTGGCCCCGCAGTCGCTGGATTATCAGATCCTGGAGCCGCAGGGCATCGAGAGTCTGATGGCCGCACCCTTGATGCAGAACGGACAGATCAGCGGTTTTCTGGGGGTGGACGACCCGAGTGCCAATGTTTTGGACGACCGCCTGTTGCGTTCAGTGTGCCTTGTGGTTCAGGAGGATTTGGAAAAACGGCGCATGCTGTCCGAGTTGGAACGCATGAGCTATATGGATGCCCTCACCGGGCTTGGAAACCGTAATAAGTATACGGTGACGCTCCAGGCGCTGGAGCGGACCCCTCTCAAAAGTCTGGGCGTCATCTACCTTGACATTAACGGTCTGAAAGCCGTCAATGACACGTATGGGCACTCCTACGGCGATCACCTTATCTCGCGTACAGCCGATTTTCTAAAGAATTTTTTCCACACCGATGTGTTTCGTACCGGCGGCGACGAGTTCGTAGTTCTTTGCCGCGATATTGAGCAGGAGGAGTTCGAGGCCGTGTTGGCCGAATTTCGTTCTCGCGCTGCAAGCGAGGAGGAGCTGAAATTATCCATCGGCGGCAACTGGCGCAAAGGCGAGTTTAATATCCGTGAACAGATCGTACTCGCCGACGAGCTGATGTATATCGACAAGCAAAATTATTACAAATCACTGCCGGCAAGAACGTCAAACCACCATGCCAGCAAAGCTCAGCAATTGCTGGATGATGTTGCGGCAGGTATGTTTGTCGTATACCTTCAGCCCCAGGTGGAGCTTCGGACTGAAAAAGTCGTGGGAGCGGAAGCTCTGGTACGGCGCAGGGAGGCGAGCGGTGAACTGCTTGCTCCCGCCAGCTTTATTCCCCTATATGAGAAGGAAGGCATCATCCGTCACCTGGATTTTTTTGTGCTGGAAACAGTGTGCGCCGCTTTGCGCCGCTGGAAGAGATTGGGATTTTCTCTGCCTGTGGCGGTCAATTTTTCCCGCATCACGCTGTTGGAGCACAACGTCGTAAACCGGCTGCTCGAGGTATGCGCCCGTTACAACGTGGAACCGGGACTGATCCGTATTGAAGTGACTGAAAGCCTGAGTCGGATGGACACTCCCACGCTGAAAAAGCTGGTGTCCCTTCTTCGGGATGAAGGTTTTGCCGTTTCCTTGGATGATTTCGGAGCGCAATATTCCAATCTGTCTATTCTGACAAGCATTGATTTCAACGAGATCAAGTTTGACCGGAGCCTGGTCAGCGGCTTGGGCGACAACCCCAAAAGCAGCGTAGTCATGGAACACGCCATTGGCATGTGTCATGCCTTCCGGCGCACGGCATCGCTTGCTGAAGGCGTGGAAACCGTGCTTCAGAAAGATATCCTGAAAGATTACCACTGCAGATACGGGCAGGGCTTTTTGTTCGGCAAGCCCATGTCCATTGATGATTTCTGGAATTGGTATCTGCAGCGGATGAATGATGAACTGGAAGAGAACGAAAGAACCCCGGTAACGCGGGATATTACGGAACTCTGAGGAAACTCGGCGGAAAAAGGATCGGACATCCCGTTCAGCGGTGAAACGTCAGTGAATGCTTTCCGCGTTGAACGGGATGTGCTCCCAGGCAACAGAGCAGGGTGAGCATATTAAAAACATGGTAAAATCGTAAGGGTTCGCTTTATGGCGTGGCACCTTCAGCCATTGGCGCGAAGCGCCTTACGGATGAAGAGAGCAGAGATAAGCCGCGACCTGCGCGGTGTTTTCAGGCATCAATGTCCGCTTTGCGCTCATTGACGCTCCAGGGCGGCGCATTATGATGCGCTCGCCCTGTCAGAAGGGCTATGCTTTCAGCGCGCGGGCGGAGTTGGCCAGTGCTTCCATAAGGGCGCGGATGTTGTCGGCCAGTTTTTGGCCTTCGGGCGTATCGGCTACATCGCCGTTGGCGGTGAAGGTATCGGAAAACGCGTTGGAGAAAACTTCCGGCCTGTTCAGGACGCGCAGATCAAGATACACACAGGTCTGGCGCAAATGATACTGAGCGCGGGATGTGCCCATGCCGCCGCCTGCGCCGAGAATAGCCGCGCTTTTGCCTGCCAGCAAGTCCCCGGGTTCACGGGAAATCCAGTCCAGGGCGTTTTTCAGTGCCGGAGCCATGGAATAGTTATATTCCGGGCAGGCCAGCACCAGAGCGTCTGCAGCCTGAGCCTGTTCAATGAGGCGCAGAACGCTTTCCGGCTTTTCCCGGTCTTCAGCGTAGAAGGGGAGTTCGGAAATGTCCGCTATGGTCAGTTTCGTCGCTTCAGGCAGGGAAAGAGCCGCGCGGCGCAGTAGGCCCATATTGCGGGAGGCGGCGCGAAGGCTGCCGCAGATACCGAGAAAATTTAGTTGGCGCATGGAGAACTCCTTAAACAATACATGTTGTTGTATGGGAAGTGCGGTTATTTTTACGGCAAGATGCGCTGCTGCTGTCTGAAGTTCGCTACCTGCCGTGATCCGGTATCATAAGGGTAAAATGACATATTAGCCAGTATATGATTTTTACCTTAACCTCCAATACTGGTCATGGTGCGCTTGGCCACTTCGTTCTTGCGTCTGGCCAGAATTTCCGCGCCAATGGGCTTGCGTTGCACGGCGCGTTCCACTACCTGCCGCACCAGATCCATGCGGCGTTCTTCCGGGATGCCCGTCCTGCGCAGAATGGGCAGAATGGGGTATTCCCGATCGTCAAACAGGCAGGTACGGAGCCTGCCGTCCGAGGTCAGCCGCAAACGGTTGCACGCGCCGCAGAAGTGGCAGGAAAGCGGCGTGATCAGGCCGAAGCGCCCCGTTGTCCCCGGGATGGCGTACATGGTGGCCGGGCCGTCCAGCGCGGCGTTGCTTACCGCCGGACCGAGATCAACGAGTTCTCGTGCTTCTTTGAGGATTTCCTGGGCGGGCCAGTAGGTGGAGTCGCTCCACAGGGTACCCTCACCCATGGGCATGAACTCGATAAAACGCACGTCCAACCCGCGCTCGGCGGCAAGGCGGAGAAAGTCCGGCAGTTCGTCGTCGTTCACACCGCGCATGGCAACGGCATTGAGTTTGAGGGGAACTTCATGCTCCTGAAGGGCGTTCAGGGAGTCCATGACGCGCGGCAGAAGGTCGCGCCCGGTTACAGAAGCGAAGCGTTCGGGCCGCAGGCTGTCCAGAGAGAGGTTGACACGCACTCCCAGTTCCTTGAGCAGGGGAGCGTAGGGCGCGAGCATGACGCCGTTGGTGGTGAGGCGCAAGTCCATGTCCGGATGCGCGGCGCGCAAACGGGTCAAAAATTCGGGAAAGCCCTTGCGTACAAAGGGTTCACCCCCGGTAAGCCGAATCTTGCTTACCCCCATGGGCGTGAGCAGATCGACCATTTTCTCCATTTCCTCATAACGCATGACCCGCTCGTGCGGAATAAAGCTGTTGTCTACCCGGCAGTAACGGCAGCGCAGATTGCAGCGGTCGGTCACGGAAAGGCGCAAATAATGGATTTCGCGTCCGAAAGAATCTTTCAGAGGGGAATGTTCCCCGTGGGCTTGGGGGCTCATGGCTGTGTCCTTTCTTCCCCTGTAGGAGGGGAGGTTTCCTCCATACGGGGCATAAGAGGCGTAAGGGGCGGGAGCTGGATAATTTGAGGCTTGGCCGCGTCCAGCCGTGTTTTACTGTTGTTGTACAGCAGGAACTTGGTTGTTTCGTAGAAGTCGTTCATGGCCTGACGCATGGCCCCGGCCCGTTCGGGTTCTTTTTCCAACAGATTCTCCAGGGTCGGGGCATCCAGCCGGTACAGGGATTCCGGTGTATTGCGGTAGACGTAGCCGTCCCGGATGAGCATGCGGGTGATGTTTTCGGAAATGAAGACCATGGCGTTTTCGTCGTTGCCAGGAGCAAGCATGTCGCGTCCGAGCGTGCTGTTCCGGAAGGGAATGCCCGCCAGAGCGGCCATGGTGGGAAAGACATCCAGTTGTGAATGGGGCGCGTTGTCCAGGCCGGGCCGGATTTGGCCGCCCGGCGCGTAAAGCAGGAGCGGCGTGTTCCAGGCCTGAAGCGAACAGGCCTGATAGGCTGGCGAGGGGAAGGTGGACGCATGGTACAGGCCGTGATCCCCGAAAATGGCAAAGATAGTGTTCTTGAACCAGGGTTGTTTTTCCGCCTCTTCAAAGAAACGGCGCAGAGAGAAGTCGGAAAAGCGCAGAGACTGGAATTCTTCCACACTGTCAAAGCCGTAATAGCGGATTTGCTCCGGCGTGGGGGAAGCTGGAATTTCATAGCCGTCGCGCTGTTCGGGAATAGTATAGGGGCGATGGAAAGAGGCGGTCTGGATGACTGCCGCAAAGGGCTTCGGGCTGGCGCTGAACAGTTGGACAGATTCCTTGAACAGGTCAAGGTCGGCCACGCCCCATACATCCATGTTGGGGGCCTTCCATGCGCCTTCCTCTTTGAGTTGAATCCCCTTGACATTGTGTTGGATAAGCCCGCGGACGTTTGCCCAGCTTGCACTTCCGCCGATGTTGTAGAATTTTTCGTAGCCGTCGAGTTCGTTGAACACAATGGCCTGGTCCACAATGTGGGGATTACGCGAGGAGGTTCCGCCGTCGAAATTCACATCCGGAATACCGATAAGGGTATTGAATACCCCGCGCGCCGTGGGGCGGCTGGGGGAATAAAAGTTGGGATAATACCGGCTCTTGGCGGCCAGTTCCTTCAGGAACGGGGTAGGCTCCACAAAGCCTTCGCCCGGATAGGCCGGGGCAAGGGAGGTTTTGGGCCAGGCCATCGACTCCATGAGGATGATCACGATGTTGGGCCGTTTGTCCGGAGGCAGGGGCGTCGAGGGAACATAGAGACGCGTGTAGGAAATATCGTTGCAGTTGGTGATGGGCTCAGGGGTCATGCCCAGCCATGCGGCCATACGTGGATAGGCCGCCAGCGCCGCTGCACAGTCCGGCTTGACGGCATCGTTGCCGCGTCTGGTGTCAAACAGGTTTTGGGCCGGATGAAGGGCCAGGGTTGCAATGGCGTTGTCTTCGCTGAAATACGCGTTGCTCCAGCGCAGGGGGAAGAGGTTGGAGCTGATTTGTCCATATCCCAGCAGAAACAGGCCAGCAAAGCCCAGCAGGGAGATCAGTGCGCGCCGCCTGCGGGAAACGACGGGGGAGTTCGGAAACGTGGCGGACCCTACGCAGGCCGCCCTGTGGCGGAGCAAAAGACGCCTGACCCACCATGCGTACAGCGCAAGAGCAGCGATGAGCAACAGAACAAGCGTGATGACAGGGTAGCTTTCCCAGACCATGTTCAGAGCAATGGCGGGGTCGTCTATGTACGTCGGGGCTGTCATGTCGATGCGCTGACGCAGGTAGAAGAAAAAGCCGAAATCAAAGATGTAAAGCAGAGCCAGAAGGCCGAACAGCAGCGTCTCCATGCCGACAAGCAGGCGGCGGCTCAGGCTCGGGCCGGGGCTTGCAGTCGCGCGTTCCGCCCGGGGCCAGGCCCAGACCAGCGCCAGAGGCAGGGCCAGGAAAACCGCCCAGCGAGCGTCGAACTTCAGGCCGATATACAGCGCGTGGAGGATGTGATCCTTTCTGGAGATGTCCGGCAGAAGGAAATACAGCAGCGCCAGACGCGCAGAAAAAAAGAGCGCAATATTGACGAAAAGAAAGAGCGCGAGGTCGGGCAGTGGTTGCCATTTGTCAAACCGTGAAGCCGCTCGTGAACCTGTGTTCCCTGTGGTGTGATAGAGCATATTCATCCTTTTCTTCTACGGTCTTTTGCGGCGCTGTCAATGCGGGCAGGCAGGAACAACAGCCGGTCATTCCTTCCGGGCCGGGCGGATCCTGCCTTGTTTTTTATCATTGTGAGCTCATTGCCTCCGAACTACACGGGATCGAGATGTTGCCGGCAAGCCTCGTGTTGCAGTGTTTGTCATCATTCTGAGGCTGCTGACTTTAGCAGCAGCCTCAGGGCTGCCCCATGCAGCCCTGAAACGTTTTCGGGAAGTTGTTTCAAGGAAGGATATCCCATGACTCAAGAAACAGGGGTAAGTGAACGCAATAAAATAGGTGTGTTCGCAGCCACGTTGATGGTGGCGGGAAACATGATGGGCTCGGGAGTGTTCATGCTTCCCGCCAATCTGGCCGCCTTCGGCAGTATCGCTCTCCTGGGCTGGCTTATTACCTGCGTCGGGGCCGTGGCCCTTGCGCTCACCTTTTCCATGCTGGCGAACATGGATCCGGCGGCGGGCGGTCCGTACGCCTACACCCGCAAGGCCTTTGGCGACTATATGGGCTACCAGACCAACATGGTCTACTGGATTGCCAACGTCATCGGCAACGTGGGGCTGGCCGTGGCCGGCATCGGCTATCTGACGCATTTTTTTCCAGTGTTGCATAATCCTTATGTGTTCGCTTTCGCCCAAATTTTTGTGATCTGGTTTTTCTCCTACGCGAACATGCTGGGGCCGAACCTCGTGGGCCGCATCCAGTCCGTGACTACCATATTTGCGCTCGTTCCCATCATCGGCACAGCGTTGCTCGGCTGGTTTTGGTTCAAGCCTGAACTGTTTACGTCCAGTTGGAACGTATCGGGTTCCAGCCCTGTACACGCGATTTCCGGTACGCTGAATTTTACCCTGTGGGCGTTTATCGGTGTGGAAAGCGCGTCCGTATCTGCTGCCGTGGTCAGGAATCCCCGGCGTAACGTGCCCATCGCCACCATCGGCGGGGTGATTCTGGCGGGCGTCTGCTATGTGCTCAGTTCTTCCGTGATCATGGGCATGATCCCCAACAAGTCATTGCTTTCCTCGTCCGCACCTTTTGCCGATGCAGCCCGGCTCGCGCTCGGCAATGTCGCTGCTGACGCCGTGGCGTTGTGCGCCGCTGTGGGCTGCCTCGGGTCTCTGGCGGGCTGGACCCTCCTGGTGGGGCAGAGCGCCAAGGCCGCAGCCGATGACGGCCTGTTCGGCAACGTGTTCGCCCGGGTCAATAAAAAGGGGGTGCCCTCCTCCGGTCTGATTATTGTGGCCGCGCTCATGACCTTGCAGGTGCTCGCCACGATGTCGCCCACGGCCAGCCAGCAGTTCGGCAAGCTGGCCTCCATCGCGGTGATCATGACCCTGTTGCCCTATATCTATTCCTGTATCGCCATCAAGGTGCTGGGCTACAAGGTACTCACTCCCAACCAGCATTTTCTTTATATAGTCATCGGATTCGTAGGCGCGGTGTACTGCCTGACCGCGCTGATCGGATCGAACGGCGAACAGACCCGCTGGTCGCTGATCTTCGTGATCGCCACCATCGTGCTCTACTCTTCCGCCATTACCCGCAAGCGGGAAATTGAAGAGGGCCATGTTCATCCGGGGGGCGTATCCCCGGCATGGGTGCGTTACATCACTCTTGGGGTCACCATCATTGTGCTGGCCGTCACCTTCTGGCTTTCCGTCGAGACCCGGACCTCCTCTCAGCAGCGCCGCGCGCCCCTGCCCCGTCTTCTTGAAGAGACTGTGCACGGAGATTCAGCCCTGTCTCCGCAACTTCCGGCGGGTGTAACGCAGTAATCCTGTAATGAAATTGCTCTAACCCAAGGAGTTGTTATGATACTTTCAACCGATCAGGACCCGCGCAAGCTGGGCATGAAAATTCTGCTTGCTCATAGCGAGTGTGCCAATGACTGTGCGGCGGGCCGCCTGGTGAGCAAGCTCAAAAAACAGCTTGAAGAGAACGACATAGCCGTGCTCACGGCGCAGACGTCCTTTGACGCGGAAATGCTGCTGGCTTCCGATCCGATGATTCAGGCGCTGCTGCTGGACTGGGACATGGATGATGCTTTGACGCATAAGCCCGCCCGGCACGTTGCGGAAGCTCTGCGCGCCCGCAACGCCGCCATGCCTCTTTTCCTGTTTACCAACCGGGAAAACGCGGCGCAGATTCCGCTGGAGGTACTCCAGATTTCCAGTGATTTCATATGGCTGTTTGAGGATAGCGCGGCATTCATCGCAGGGCGCGTGGCGGCCGCGCTACGCAACTATCGTGCGCAACTGCTGCCGCCCATGTTCAAAGCTCTGGCCGAATTTTCCATGACGCACGAGTACTCCTGGCACACGCCGGGGCACACCGGCGGTACTGCCTTCATGAAGGCCCCGGCGGGGAGAGACTTTTTTGACTTCTTCGGGGAAAATCTGTTCCGTTCCGATCTGTCCATTTCCGTAGGGGAACTGGGTTCTCTGCTGGATCATTCCGGCCCCATCGGTGAAGGAGAAAAATATACCGCCAAGGTGTTCGGCGCGCATCGTTCCTACCACGTCACCAACGGTTCCTCTACGTCCAACCGCGTGATCATGATGGCCTCGGTCACGCGCGGGCAGGTGGCACTGTGCGATCGGAACGCCCATAAATCCATTGAGCATGCCATTACCATGTCCGGTGCGATTCCCACCTACATGCTCACCACCCGCAACCATTACGGCATTATCGGCCCCATTCCGCCGAAGAACATGACCAAAGCGGCCATTGCCCGTTCTATTGCGGAAAATCCGCTGGTGAAAGGCGATGTGAATACCACGCCTGTGCACGCCATTGTCACCAATTCCACGTACGACGGTTTGTGCTACAATGTGGAGAGAGTGGAGGAACTGCTGGGGCAGAGCGTGGATCGTCTGCACTTTGACGAAGCCTGGTATGGTTATGCCCGTTTCAATCCTCTGTATGAAAAGCGCTTTGCCATGTACGACGACCCCGGCGAGCACGGCACGGACAAACCCACGGTATTTTGTACCCAGTCCACGCATAAACTGCTGGCTGCTTTGTCCCAGGCGTCCATGATCCACGTGCGCGACGGGCGCAATCCCATCAGCCACAGCCGGTTCAATGAGGCGTTCATGATGCACGCTTCTACCTCGCCCAACTATGCGATCATCGCCTCCAACGACGTCAGCGCCGCCATGATGGACGGCCCTGGCGGCAAGGCTTTGACCGACGAATCCATTCATGAAGCCGTGGCCTTCCGCCGTCTCATTTCCCGCATTTACGCGGAAGAAGCGGACAAGGGCGAGTGGTTCGTCAATGTCTGGCAGCCGGACACAGTGAAGAACGCGGACGGGAAGGAAGTTCCCTTCTGGCAGGCAGAAGAGGCTCATCTGGCATCCTGCCCGGACTGCTGGGTGCTCAAACCCGGCGAATCCTGGCACGGTTTTGGAGAGCTGGAAGAAAACTACTGCATGCTCGACCCGATCAAGGTCTCCATCTCCACGCCCGGCGTGCGCCGCGACGGCGAACTGGAAGAATGGGGCATTCCTGCTTCTGTACTCACGACCTATCTGGACGGGGACGGCATTGTGGTGGAAAAAACCACGGATTTCTCCATCCTCTTCCTGTTCTCCATTGGCGTAACCAAGGGCAAATGGGGTACCCTGGTCAATACCCTGCTGCGTTTCAAGAGCGACTATGACGCCAACGCTCCGTTGGAACGCGTGCTTCCTTCCCTGATGAAGGAATGGGGTGAACGGTACGCGGGCATGGGGTTGCGTGACCTGTGCACCGAAATGTTCGAGGCCATGAAATCCCTGCGCAGTACCAAGCTGCTGGGCGAAGCCTTTTCTCTTCTGCCGCGGGCAGATATGCCCCCCTCTCTGGCTTACGAACATCTGGTGCGCAACGAGATCGAACGCGTGGATCTTGCCGGTTGCGCCAATCGCACGCTTGCTACGGGTATCGTGCCCTATCCTCCGGGCATCCCTCTGCTTATGCCCGGTGAAAACGCGGGCGGGGCGGAAGGGCCTGTGCTCGGTTATCTCAAGGCGCTGGAAGCGTATGATCGCAAATTCCCCGGTTTCGGCCACGACAACCACGGCGTGGAAGTGAAGGACGGGAAGTATATCGTCAGTGTAATCAAATAAATTCAAGAATTGCGCGGCTCGTACTCTGCATGGGCCGCGCAGTTCGGCAATGAAGGTTGCCAAGAAAGTTTCTATTGGGACGCTCTGTTGTAGACTGCTGTTGAGGATACGCCTTGACCGCCGGAGGCGCGCGCCGTGGCGCGCCTGGAGCGACGACCCCCCGCCGCCTGGTAGGCCGCATGGAGGGGGCACGGAGTGCGAGTACAGCGTTTTTCACGCAAAACGCAAGCGAGAGCGAGTATCGGCAAGGCCGATCGAGCGTCATGGAGAAGTCGTGGAAGCAATGTTTCGCGGAGCGGAACTG
>JAEXGX010000140.1 GCA_023450535.1 Pseudomonadota bacterium
ATGCTCTACAGGGCAACAATGCGGGAAGCCATGATAAAAATCGGTCCAAATGACACGACAAGCCCCGGGAAATGTGCTCCTGGGCTTGTCGTGCTTCAGTTTCGCTGGCTTACAATGACGCCGCCGAGAACCAGAGCCGAAGCAATGTACTGTTCCACCGTAAGCCGCTCGCCCAGTATAACCATGCTGAAGGCGAGGGTGAATACCGGAATCAGGTTCATGAACATACTGGCCTTGGCCGCCCCGATGCGGCTGATGCTGAAGCCGTACAGAGAATACGCGCCGAATGAAACTCCGAGGCCGAGGAAGATAACGCTGGCCCAGGCCAGGAAGGTCGCGCCGCCTTCCGGCAGCCCCATACCCGGAATAAACAGGGTCGGCGAAAAGAAAAGCAGACCGGCCCAGGCCTGTATGGCGGTGATGCACAGCGGTGTGTAGCTGAAAGATAGCCGCCGCACGCAGATTGCATACAGGGCTGCGAAAAGCATCCCGCAAATCTGCAAAAAGTTGCCGAGCAGCGGGTTGGGCGCGTGTTCGTCCGCTACTGCGCCTACGCTCAGCCAGATCGCGCCGCAAATGGCGATGAGGCAGCCGATCCATGCCGTGCGGCTCAGCCGCTCTTTAAGCATGAAGTAGCCGAGAACGCCCACAAAAATGGGCAGGGTGGCGCTGATCATCCCGGCCTGGGATGCGGATGTGTTGCTCAGCGCATAGCCTTCAAAAATAAAGTACATACAGGGTTCGCACAGCACCAGCATGAGAAAGATGCGCCAGTCGCCTCTGGTATATTTTTGCTGTCTCAAGATAAAAGGGAAAATCGCGAGAAATGCGGTGGAGGATACGACCAGAAGCAGGAAGATCATGGTCATGGGGTGGAAGCTTTCCAGCGCGAATTTCATGGCTACATACGCGCCGCCCCAAAGTATGGTGGAAAGTATTGCTGCAACGGGGCCTGCAAGATTGGGTGAATCAGTGTTGGACATGTCTCAACCTTCAAAAGTAATAATATTGATATTTCAAATAGATCAGTCGAAATTATAATATGTCGGCATAACAGCTCTTTTTTGTCTATCAGGTTAATGGAAGAAAAAAAAGCTTCCCCCTACAGGAGAAGCTTCGGAATGCTGATAAATGAGGGTTCTGCCCCGTACCCCGCCGGGAGAGATTATCTCCCCTGCACCCCCAATTATGACATGGTGTCATAATTGGGGGTGCAGGGTGTGTACGCCCGCGTTGCTCTCTGCTTTCCCAAGCCGCTTTGCGATTAAGGGAAATGACGGGACCCCGTTCCCCTTCGGGCAGGTGTTGAGGGGAACTTTGCGGGGCTACGCCGCAAATGAACTGCGGCAGTTCCGGGTCGCGAAGACGTTTTGCTTTGCTCAACTCCGTGAGCAATTTCAAAGCCGGAATTTTTCCGCCAGTTCCAGGCCTGCTACGCGTTCACGGGTTCCAGCTTTGAACGCACGGCAGCAGCCAGGGGAGATCTCATCAATAATGATGGGCTGGCCTTGTTCGTCCAGCCCCCATTCGATCTTGATATCCCAGAGATCCAGGCCACGGGCGGTGAACATAGCCCGAATGGCTTCCATGACGGCGGCGTTTCTGGCCAGAAGATCATCCATAATGCCAGCATCAACGATACCAAGGGCCACCAGGGCGGACGGGACAATGAGAGGATCGCCTGCGTTGTCGTCCTTGAGGGTGATTTCGAATACAGGCGAAGGCAGAAACATGCCATCCTTCAGGCCGGGAACCATGGAATAGCGGCGCAGGAAACTGCCGGTGCACACCCAGCGTGTCACCCATTCCAGGCCAGGGGTAAACAGTTTGGCCCGCATCACGTCCATGGACAGGGACGGCAGATCGTAAGAGAGCATGTGCGTACGCGCGATCTTTTTATCATTAATTTCGCTGAAAATGGCCGAGGACATGAGCAGGCAGGCTTCTCCCTGACCAGGAACGGTTTCTTCTGCCAGGTTGTTGCCGCCCGGATCGATTTCACCAGCGTCATTTTTGGTGACTCTATCCGTGAACACCAGGTGCAGGGAGTGAGCGTCCCGTTCGTAAACGTCTTTAGTTTTGCCACGATAGACGAGTTTCATCAAAAATTCCTTTATGGTTTGAAATCTCCCCCTTCAGGGGAAAAAGCGTACTTGACAAAACGGCAAAGCCGATGAAATCCGTTTTTATACCCCCTTCCTTCAGGGAGGGCTCATCTGCACGGCCCCTGCCGCCGGATGTGGAGTCTGTCGGCGGATGGGGCCGACTGTGGATTGAAACATACAGTCTCCAATTTTCCAGTCGAATAAAATAGCGTGTCTGCCTCCGTTTGCTTTATCCGCATCATCCCGGCTAATGCAAGAAAAAATCGAACCTTTTCCCGGCGTGTCTACGAGAAAGGGTGGCCGGGATAGCTGTGCCTTACGGGGGGCAAAAAAGCAGCGGCCAGCTTTTCCCTGTAGAATTCTGGAAAAAACTGGCCGCTTAATCGACATTCCCTTGAGCCAATCCTTAAACTTGTCACGGGGAAAACCACTGCCTCCCGGCAGCGCAAAAAGGCTCTACCTGAAGGCATGGCAGGCTACCCTCGTACTCAGAGTATGAATGGTACTCCGTTAGTAGAGATTTGGTTTTGTATTATTTTTCAAATATTAAATTATATAATAATACACAACAAGGAATAGTTATAAATACAAATATAGCACATGCAAATATAATTGGTGTGCGCAGATTTTTTATATCAATAACCCTTATTACATTTTTACCTTTCATATATTTTAAATATAACATTAAATAATTTAGAAAATCGATAATTAAACATGGTAATAAAAAGATAGCGCCTAGAATTAATGGGCTGAATTTGTCAGGCTTCTTTTTCATAGCCTTACCTTTGCAGCCTCAATTCTCATTGGAGTCTCCTTTTAAAACAGGGTAAAAGGAACAAATACGACAAATTTTGCCGTCATGTTTATGATGTTTAGTTCCTGTTTTTATATTAATCAATACTTTTAAATCATACATCCAGACTGATAAGCAGGATATCTTAAAAAAAAGGTATCACGCTAATGGAGAATAATGATTTGATTTTATTGGGAAAGCGTATTGGAGAACTGAGAAGTTCCCGGCGTTTGTCTCAGGAAAGGTTATCTGAAATGTCAGGCATCAGCGCCAGGCATATAAGCGAACTGGAGCGGGGAAAATCAAACCCCAGTTATCAGGTTTTGCGGCAGGTGGCGGACTCTCTGAACGTCCCTTTATCCGCGCTGCTCGACTTCGACCACCAAAAGACTGAATTTGAACTTCAGGAAGACCTGATTACCACCATCAGAAAGATGCCTGTCGAAAAATTGAAAATTGCCCATCGGGTGATGACAATTCTGGCAGAATAACCCTCCTTCCCCACCCAAATTGAAACTCGCCGCAAGCGTTACTGCTTGGCGGCGAGTTTGTTTATGTACTCTTCAATTTTTGCGAGGGATTCATCCGGGCAGGTCAGCAAAAGATTGATAATCCCTTTCATCCTTTGTCGTCTTTCCCGTTCGCATTGGGCAATCAGATTTTGCGGCTTAAATTTAAGGATTGGGGCGAGAGTGAATAAATGCCCGATAGGGAAATCACCCAGGCCGGATTCAAGAGCAAGGATTTCCTGTTCGGAAATCTGGCTTTGCTCCGCTACCTGTTTTAAGGTCAATTTCCTCTTTTCCCGTTTCAGCTTAAGCTGATTTCCAAGAGCAACCCTGATGTGATCCATAGTTCGTACTCCTTGATTTTGGAATTTTATCAAGGAGATCGTGGACTACACAGTTCTGGAGTCTTTGAAAGAGAAAAAGGCCAATTTCCCACTAGAGAAATCGGCCTTTGAAATTTGGTGGTGGAGCTGAAGAGAATTGAACTCCTGGCCTCTTGAATGCCATTCAAGCGCTCTCCCAACTGAGCTACAGCCCCAACGTAAAGATACACAATACATTAATGGCCAAAATTGAACAATGAGATGTTATCGATATTATAATTTCTTGATATCAAAATGTGTAGGGTAATAACCCTTTATATCTACTCCGTATTTTTGATAAAAAGCGTCAACAACAAGCGATGGCTGTGCACCCAAAAGATTTTGCTGCGCATAGACAACCTCGACACTCATGCCTTTACAGATCATCTTTTTCCCTGCGCCCATGTCCTTCTTTGCCATAACTTGGAATAGAGGCATGTCTATCCTCGAATTTTTTTATAGGTTTCTAAAACTTTTAGCCACTGTTCACGAACGGCATCCATATTATATCCTTTAGCCTTGGGATGAGACGTTTTCCAGAACCATACCGAAGGCAAAGAAGGGTATTCAAAAATTCCTTGCGCCTGATCAATCCAGGGGCCTTCATCCTGCGGCAAGTCCTTAAACCATAAACTGTGGCCCCATACAATAACAATATCTGAGTTAAGAATACCAATTAGCTCAAATAATGCTTTTCTGGATTGTGCTCGTAGCTCTGGTGTCAAATAACGCCTGTCCCGGGGGGATGTACCAATATGCCGTTGGAAAAAATTATAAAATGCCAGTTGCTCCCATATATGACCCGATTTTTCATATCCATCACCCGCAAGTACAGCAGCCATTTTTCTAAAACAAACAATATGGGCAGGCGTTCTTCCTGTAACAGCAAGTGTCTTTAAATAATTTTTTAAAATTACGTCTCTTGTTGTATCTTTATCGGCGTCCTATTCTTTTACAGATTCAACATCCGTGTCCTTGGCATAGTGTGAATGGCCAAGAACAAGTATCCGTGGATGTGAAGAGGCGTATTGGTCTCCTATATAGGGCAGAAAATTGATATTTGCAGAAGATAAAATTTTGTTGTCGGATGAAGTATCCATCGTGAACCTTATACTCAAAAAGGCTCCGATTTTATCCGGAGCCTTTGAAAATATGGTGGAGCTGAAGAGAATTGAACTCTTGGCCTCTTGAATGCCATTCAAGCGCTCTCCCAACTGAGCTACAGCCCCACGGCGAAAAAAACTTTTGCCCGAAACTGAGCAGGAGGTCAAGCAAAAAAATACAGAAGAATAATTTTTTTTTTGAGTGTGAGACAATACCGTGTAATAACAAAAAAAATTTGAAATGATATTGGCTATGTGCAGGCATTGCCGGGCAGGCGGATCGGGTACAGGCAACCTGGATCGGCCTTTCTGCGTTGGGCTTGTCGCCTGGAAGGGCATGGTTTAGGGTATTTCCTGCGCAAAAGGGGCGCGGAAACTCTGCGTCCTCTTTGCGGATATTTCAACGAGGTCAGCCATGCCGGAAAAAAAGCCCGTTCGTATTCACAAGGAGACCGTTCCCGGCGAAGCAGCGTCGCGTCCGCACAGGAACGCGGGGCGCGGGGAAGCCGGATTTTCTTCTTCTGCTCCTGTGTCTCGTGAGACACCTGGGATCCGTAGCGACGGGCCGCGCCAGAATGAATGCCGGGACGGCAATCGGGCTCGCCGCCCCCGGAATGGGAACGGGATGCGGCGGGACAGGCCTGCTTTTGCGCCGAAAGAATTTCGCGATAGCAGACTTTTTTTACCCATGAGCCGGGAAGACATGGAGCGGCGCGACTGGGACGAGCTGGACGTGCTGCTGGTGTCCGGCGACGCCTATGTGGATCATCCTGCCTTTGGCGTGGCGCTTCTGGGGCGTTGGCTGGAGTCTCACGGTTATAAGGTGGGCATTGTGACCCAGCCCCGCTGGGATACGGTGGACGATATCGTGCGCATGGGGCGTCCCCGCCTTTTTGCCGGAGTGACGGCGGGCGCGGTGGACTCCATGCTGGCTCATTACACGGCCTTTCGTAAAAAGCGTCATGACGACGCCTACACTCCGGGCGGCAAGGCCGGGGCGCGCCCGAACCGGGCGGTGAGTGTGTATGCCTCCCTGGTGCGCCGGGCCTTTCCCGGTTTGCCGGTGGTGGCGGGAGGCATAGAAGCCTCGTTGCGGCGTATCAGTCACTATGATTTCTGGACGGACAGCCTGCGTAAATCGCTCCTGCCGGACGCCAAGCTTGATGTGATTGTCTACGGTATGGGGGAATCTGCGCTGCTGGAGATCGCTCGCCGTCTGGACGCAGCCTGTGCGGCGAATTTTGTGGATTCCGCCGACATCCTGCCCAAGGAGGAAATAGCGGCGGCGCTGGCCGGAATTCCTGGTACGGCACGGATGATTCGCATGAGCGAGGTGGGGGCACTGGAAGGAGTAAAGACGGAAGGGGATGCACGCGTGGAAGAAATCATCCGTCTGCCTTCCCATGAAGAGATTTTAGCTCAGCCCGTGTTGCTGATAAAGGCCACGCTTCTGCTGGAGCGGCAGGTGCACCAGATGCGCGCTCGCGCCGTGCAGCCGCTGGGCGGAGAGGGGGACCCCGGCAAGGCCCGTGCCGTGCTTTTGGAGATTCCCGCCGCGCCGCTTTCTACAGAGGAACTGGATTCTCTCTACGCCCTGCCGTTTACCCGGCGGCCCCATCCTTCCTATAAGGGGGAGATCCCCGCCGTGGAGATGATGCTGACCAGCATGACTTGCCACCGAGGTTGCGGTGGGGGCTGTTCTTTTTGTTCCCTTGCGTTGCACCAGGGGCGGCGCATTGCCTCGCGCAGTCGGGAGTCTTTGTTGGAGGAAGCCCGGCTCATGGCTTCCCGGCGTGATTTCCCCGGTGCGATCAGCGACGTGGGCGGCCCCTCCGCCAATATGTGGCGTGCGAGATGTTCTCTGGACCCTTCGCACTGCCGCAGGCCGAGTTGCATGGTGCCCACGGTGTGCCCCGGCTTTAGCGTGGATCAGCGCGAGCATATCGATCTGTTGCATGAAATTCGGGAGCTCCCTGGCGTACGCCATGTGCGCGTGGCCAGCGGTGTGCGCTTTGACCTCGCGCTGAAGCAGCGGGAAGCGTTGGAAGCGTATGCGGGGGAATTTACCGGCGGTCAGCTCAAGGTCGCGCCGGAACACTGCGCGCCGGACGTCCTGCGCCTGATGCGCAAGCCTGGTATGGAGGAATTCGAACGCTTTCTTGACGCGTTCCGCGCATACTCCCGCGCACACGGCAAGGAGCAGTACGTCATCCCCTACCTGCTCAGCGCCTTTCCCGGCTGTACCGACGCGCACATGCGCCAGTTGGCAGACTGGCTGGCGGAGCGGAACTGGAGCCCCCGGCAGGTGCAGTGTTTCATCCCCACGCCGGGCACGGTGGCTACGGCCATGTATTATGCGGAAGCAGATGCCGAGGGACAGCCTCTGTATGTCGCCAAGAGCGATGCCGAGCGCCTGCGGCAGCATGGCATCCTGCTCGGGACGGCGCGGGATGCCGGGCAGGAATTCGATGGAAGAGAGTCGGGCGGGCGAAAAGTTGGCGGGCGGGAACAGCGCGGCGACCGGCTGGAACGCGACGGAACCCGCAGGGAACGCCCGCGTGAAGGAAGGAGGTTTTCGCGATGAAGGGAAGGCATGCGGCGCGCATGGCGGCGCTTTTTCTGGTGCTTGCGGGCCTGCCCCTGCTGGGCGGCTGCGCCTTGCTGGGCGGGAGCTTGTTTTCCGGCTCCACGCCGGAGCCTTCCTCTGCCGTGCAGGCTTCTGCTTCCCGGCCTTCCCCCCATCCTTCGCTGGTGCCTCTGCTCTCTCCGGAAGGCGAGCAGCGTTTGCTGGAGGCGAAATCCCTGTGGATTGAGGATGACTGCGTGGACCCGGCGCGATCCGCGCTATTACTGGATGTGGTGCTGGAAGAGGCTCCGGATTATGCGGACGCGCTGATTTGGCGCGGCAAGGCTTTGACGGCGCAGGGCTATCTTGAAGATGCGTTTGACGACCTGACCAGGGCCGTGCAGCGCCTGCCAGGCGGGGGAAGCGCTGAAGCCGCGCGGTTGCGGGCCCGGGCCTACGCTGCGCGGGCCTATGCCGCTTTGCGCATGGCGCAGGAGCAGGGCGCGGAGCGGGATCTGGCGTCCGCACTGGAAGCGGATCCGGCCGAACCGAGCATCTATTTGTATCGCGGCGCGCTGGAATTTTTGCGCGGAAAAGACGCCGAAGGCTGTGCCGCTCTGCGCAAGGCCTGTGACCTGGGCATGTGCGGCGCGCAAAAGCGGGCGGAATCCGGCGGCGTGTGCCGTTGAGAATGGAAGATTAAGTTCTGGGGGAAGGGCCCCTTTTTGAAAAAAGGGTCACCTTCCCCCAGGCCCCCATCCCCCTAAAAACTTTAATATACTTTTTGACAAAGGCAGTCGGAAAAAAGAGGGCAACGCCGTCGTCTTGCTCAGCGTCCGTAATGTGTGGTCAGAACGGCCTTGCCCAGCGTGTGCCCGGACATGGCAAAACCGACCAGCGCGGGCATGGCCTTGGCATCCAGACCCAGACTGGGCACGTCCAGCGCGTGCAGGGTGAAAATATAGCGGTGCGGCTTGTCGCCGGCGGGCGGGCAGGCGCCGCCGAATCCCGGTGCGCCGAAGTCGGTCAGGGATTGCACGGCCCCGGCGGGCAAGGCGCCGCTGCCGCCTGCGCCCTGTTCCAGCGAACGCGCATCGGCGGGAATGTCAAAGACAACCCAGTGCCACCAGCCACTGCCGGTGGGAGCGTCCGGATCGTAGACGGTCAGGGCGAAGCTTTTAGTGCCAGCGGGAGGATTTTCCCAGTTCAGAGCGGGGGACGTGTTGCCGCCGCTGCACCCGAAACCGGCATAGACTTGCGCGTCGCTCAGGGTCGCGCCTTGGGCGTAGGCAGGGCTGGAGAGGGTGAATGCCTTGTCGGCCGCATGGGCGCCGAGCGGGGTGTACAGAAAAGCGCAGCCCAGAAGAAGCGCCGTAAGAAAACGTGTTGTCATGATCCTGCTCCTTGCAGCATAGTGGGGGCAAGAAAAGAGTGTCACCCCCGCGTAAAAGTTCCGTATAGACAAATACAATGCATGCGGGGCGGCGTCGCGCCCGGAGCGGCCTATGATGCGCCTGTTCCGGCCTCCAGCCCGCGTGAACGGATAACTTCCTTCGGCGTAATGCCGAAGTGTTCCCGGAAGCGGGCCGCGAAACGGGAAGGAGATGTGTAACCGCAGGCCAGAGAAGTCTGGGCGACATTGAAGTCGCTTTGTTGCAACAGGCTGAGCCCCGCATGAAGCCGCGCAATACGCAGAATTTCGGCCAGGTTTGTGCCGCTTTCCTCCAGGCGGCGGCGCAAACTGCGTTCGCTCATGTGCAAGCGCGCGGCAATCTCGGCGCTTGTCCATGTCGATCCGGGGTCGGCCTCTACCAGTGTGCGTACTCTGGCCGCAGTACTGTGCCCGGACTGAAACAGGGGTATGCCCGCCCCATGCAGGGCGTACAGGAGTTGTTCCTGTTGCATGCGCGCCAGTTGTTCGTCGTCGTAGTCCAGGTGGACATCGAGGAGCGTGCTCAGCAAGGTAATCAGCAGAGCGTTGCCGTGTGGCCGGGGCGCGGAGAACGGCGGGCGGATACTTGCTGCTTTGATCAGAGTTTCATCGTGGAAAGAGAGCATCAATGCCAGATAGCGTCCTTCGGCGTCTGGAGTGTTGGTCAGGCTGAAGACTCGGCCCGCCGGAAAATACAGGAGACTGCCTTCTTCGGCCCGTTGGGCGTCCACGGTTTTAACGCCGCGTAGTATCAGAATCAGTGTGTCCCGGCTGAGGGCGACATTGCGCAGGCCACAGGCCCGCATCTGGCAAATCCGACTCAAACCGGCGCGTATCATACGAGCCAGAGCCTCGGAAGAACATGCCTCAAGGCGTTGAGCCATGTGGCGCACGGAGGGCAGAGAGGAGGGTTCGCAAGCAAGGAAAAACATGGCGGGAGTATACCCTTCCGCGCTCTGACTGTCATCGCTTTGGGCGCGTGCTTGCCGGAAGGGTCAGAACAGGCGCATATCCGGCCGGTGTGGAGAAAGGTAAAAAAATGTTTTTTCGTTATTTTTTTCACTATTAGTTAATGATATAAAATGAATCAAATCTTCCCGCTTCGCTCTGTTGTAGACTGCTGTTGAGGATACGCCTTGACCGCCGGAGGCGCGCGCCGTGGCGCGCCTGGAGCGACGACCCCCCGCCGCCTGGTAGGGCGGCATGGAGGGGGCACGGAGTGCGAGTACAGCGTTTTTCACGCAAAACGCAAGCGAGAGCGAGTATCGGCAAGGCCGATCGAGCGTCATGGAGAAGTCGTGGAAGCAATGTTTCGCGGAGCGGAACTG
>JAEXGX010000149.1 GCA_023450535.1 Pseudomonadota bacterium
CTGGAACAGAAAAAAATTGCTCAGGCGCAGTTCACCGCTGGTGCGGATAATCAGATCGGGATCCGGGAGTTCGGGATTGTACAAGCCTTTGCGGAATGCTTTTTCCTGTTCTTCCAGGGGGGCGTTGTCAGCCAGGCCGGAAGCGGCCAATGCGCGCGCAGCACGCATGATCTCCTCCCGTCCGGAGTAGGCCAGGGCCAGAGTAAAAAGCATTTCCCCGCCGGAAGTTTTTTTAATGCCGTAATCCAGCGCCGCTCGCACGGACATAGGAAGTGCATGTCGATCCCCGATCATGCCGAGGCGTATACCCTGACGTTCCAGTTCCGGCAGTTCCGATTTCAGAAAACGGATGAACAGCTCGAAGAGGAATTTCACTTCCTGAGGCGGGCGGTTGAGGTTTTCCCGCGAGAGGGCGTATACCGTCACATACGGAATACCGAGCGTACGGCAGCGTGTAAGCAGAGAGCGCACCGTATCCACGCCGCGAGTATGCCCTTCACTGCGGGGGAGGCCGCGCCGTTGCGCCCATCGACCGTTACCGTCCATGATGACGGCGAGGTGTCGCGGTAAATGATTATGCATAACAAAGAAGGGGAGATCCATTCTCTTGGTTCGGCGGGAGCAATCCCGCCGAACCAAGAGATTCAGATTTCCATGATTTCCTTTTCCTTGGCGGCGGCCTTGGTATCGGCCTTGGCTACGCAGGAATCGGTAATTTTCTGGATGTCGTCCATGGCCTTTTTCAGTTCATCTTCAGAAAGGATCTTGTCCTTCTCCAGTTTTTTCAGCCCGTCGTTGACGTCGCGCCGGATATTACGGATTGCGACCTTGGCTTCTTCGGTATACTTCTTGGCGACTTTGGTCAGTTCCTTGCGGCGGTCTTCCGTCAGGGGGGGGGATGGCGATGCGGATGAGCTTGCCGTCGTTCATGGGGGTAAGCCCGAGGTCGGATTTGAGAATGGCTTTTTCCACCAGGGCAAACGCGCTGCGATCCCAAGGCTGGATAGTCACTGTGCGGCTGTCCGGCACGGCCACGGAAGCCAGCTGTTTTACAGGGGTAGGAGTGCCGTAATAGTCTACCTTGATATCTTCCACCAGGCCGGTAGTGGCCCGGCCTGTACGCAGCTTGCCGTAGTCGCGCTCAAGGGCGGTCAGGGCTTTTTCCATACGCTCTTCGGCGTCAAGCAACAGTTCGTCCTTATCCATGTTGTGTCTCCTTGAGTTCTGCGGTTGTCGCGCCTCTGGGGCGCATAATGGGGGGGCGATCCGCTTTATGCGGTGCAACCCGTGAAATTCATGCCTGCGTGCAGGCTATTCTTCTTCCACCACAGTGCCTGCATCTTCGCCGCATACCACGCGGCGGATATCACCGCCGAACATGTTACAGACGATAATGGGCATCTTGTTTTCCCGCGCAAGGGTGATGGCAGTGGCGTCCATGACCTGAAGACGGCGCTGAAGCGTTTCGTCGTAGCTGATATGGGAGAAGCGCACTGCATCGGGGTGCTTGACGGGATCCTTGTCGTAGACTCCGTCTACCTTGGTTCCTTTAATAATGGCCTCGCACTTGAGTTCCATGGCGCGCAGGGCGGCGGCCGTGTCGGTGGTGAAATAGGGATTGCCCGTGCCCGCCGCACAAATGACGATACGTCCCTTTTCAAGGTGGCGCAAGGCGCGGCGGCGGATATAAGGTTCGCACAGCTCTGTGGTATTGATGGCGGAAAGTACACGGGTGGGGCAGTCGCTTTTTTCCAGAGCGTCCTGTACGGCCATGGCGTTCAGAATGGTGGCCAGCATGCCCATGTAGTCTGCAGTGGAACGATCCATGCCCCGGGCAGAAGAGGACAGGCCGCGGAAGATGTTTCCTCCCCCGATGACCAGAGCCAGCTCCAGCCCCATAGCCGCTACCTCCGCCAGTTCGCGGCAGATGCGAGATACGGTGTCGGGGTCAAGGCCATATCCCTTGTCTCCGGCCAGAGCCTCGCCGCTGAGTTTGAGCAATACCCGCTTGTATTTGAGCTGCGCCATGGGAATCTCCTTGGTGGAATCTGCGTGTCGGATGAAATCAGGATGCGGAGCCGGAATCCCGGTCTCCCTCCGCATGTTTTATGGGAGGAAGTCCGGCGGTATAAGGGGCGCCCCATGTCCCCTCGTTGATACGGATATATTTGAGGAACGTATAGAAGGCTGTATGCGCGGCCATGAGAAAGCCGGCTCTGCCGTCGAGGAAACCGCGCTTGAGAAAGTACATGCTGATAAAGCGCCAGAAACCGTGCCCGAGGCCTGCCGCAATACCACCGTGTTTCCCCTTGCGTTCAAGGTCCCGTGCGCCGCGTTGGGCGTAGTCGTTCAGCTTGTCCATCTGATTAAAGAAATTCGCATAGGTATAGTGCAGCAGATCGCCTTCCAGATCGCCATAGGGACCGGAAGGACGGAACTGCTGGTGCGCGCCGCTTTCCTGAATACGGATACTTTCCGGCCGGAACAGGCGGAACAGGCGATCCGGATAGGAACCGCCGTGCCGGAGAAAACGATCAAAGTACCAGGTGCGCCGGGGCATGGAAAACGCCGTTTTATCGCCGGGAGAGGCAAGAGCGTTCTGAATCGAGTCCGCCAGCTCCGGGGAACAGATTTCGTCGCAGTCAAGAAAAAACACCCATTCTGTGGGAGCGTGTTTCGCCAGCCAGTCCACGCCGAAGCGGATTTGTCCGGCATTGCCCGGCCACGGATTTTGGATAAAGATTGCTCCGTGCTTTTCGGCAAGAGCCTGCGTGGCGTCGTTACTGAATGAATCAACAACGAGGATACGATCGCAGAAAGCGAGCGAATCCAGGCAGCGCCCGAACAGACGTTCACCGTTGAGCGTGATGATGACGGCGGTGAGTTTTACTGGGGGAGAGGAATCTTCCATACGTATCCGTTAAATATGCGCATCAGTTGAAGCGTCGGAACATGGCCGGGCGCAAAGACTCCTCGGTACGGAGGTGAGAATGCGCGCTGAGACTTTTTGGTTGTAGCCCGATGAAGGGAGCAATTCAAGCGCAAAAACACACTATTTCGCCTGCGGTGATACGTGTGGGCTTTGTGCGCGGCCCGCTTCGGAGTGACAAAAATCATGATTTGGCATAGCGTATAACAAGATGACAGTACTGAATATTCCGGTAGAAAATATCGCGGAGGGCTGTTCCGGTTTTTTTGTCGGAAATGTTCGGGATGAGGAAGAAAACATGGGTAAAAAAACAGAGGACGGGCGTTTTGCGCAGGCCGACCGGGAAGCCCTGATCGCACTGGGGGCATATGCCCTTTATTTTTTGTGGTGGTATGCCACGGCTTACGGGCTGGGCGATGGAGATCCCCAATCCTATTCCCGCATCATGGGGATGCCGTCCTGGTTCTTTTACAGCTGTATAGTGGGGTATCCGCTGATTACCCTGTTTTTGTGGGGGGTGATGCGCTTGTTCTTTCGAAATATGCCTCTGGATGACGACAGAGAGGAAGGGGACGGCGTGAGTTCCTTGCGCGAGGAAAGTGGAGAAAGGGAAAAGGCGGTGGAAGGGGGTTCCCCGGAGCGCTGTACAGGTTGCAAAGAAGGGAAAGCGGGGCGCGACGCATGAGCGGACGTTTGGAAATGCTTATCCCTGTACTGATC
>JAEXGX010000169.1 GCA_023450535.1 Pseudomonadota bacterium
CCGCAAATGCCAAGATACGCTCCCCCCCCGTGTACAAATACGCGCACAGCCTCCATGCCCGCCGCGCCCAGCGCGGCGGCCTTGGCCCGCGCTCCGCCGCCGGGCACCAGCAACGCCTTGCCAGACACCCCTTCCTGAGCTATTTCTGACGCCTTGAGTATACGATGAGGGATTTCCGCCGCACGCAGCGCATGCAGCATGACATATCCCCACAGATGGGATGCGTCCCATAAAATGTTCAGCACGGCGTCCTCCTCGTCCTCAAAACTTGACCCATTCGCCCGGCTTTGGCAACTCGCCGGGCTTTAACCGAAAGATCGGGGAGGCTGTGCCTCCCCGCACCCCACCGGCAGGGGCATTATGCCCCTGCACCCTTATTTTGGAGGATGTTGCGCAAGTGCAACGTCCTCCTTGGCATGGGGGTCCGGGGGAGAGTATCTCCCTGCCAGACCGGCTCGGTCCCGGCGGGGGCCGGGGCGGACCCCGATAATCCAAAGGAGCATACATGTCCCTGCCAAAGGCGTACGAGCCGCATGACGTAGAAGAACACTGGCGCAAGTACTGGGAAGACAACCATACCTTCACGCCCGACATGGACGCCAGGGGGGAACCTTATTCCATTGTAATCCCCCCGCCCAACGTCACGGGCGCGTTGCACATCGGCCACGCCCTGAACCACACCCTTCAGGACGTCCTGTGCCGCCATGCCCGCCAGAAGGGAAAGAACGTCCTGTGGATTCCCGGCACGGACCATGCAGGCATCGCCACGCAGAACGTGGTCGAACGCGCTCTGGCCAAGGAGGGCAAACGCCGCCACGACATAGGGCGCGAGGCCTTCATTGAAAGAGTCTGGGACTGGAAAAAAGAATACGGCCACCGGATCATTAACCAGATCAAGGCGCTGGGGTCTTCCGTGGACTGGACGCGCGAGCGCTTCACCATGGACGACAACCTGGCCCGAGCGGTGCGCAAGGTCTTTGTCCAGCTCTACAACGAAGGACTGATCTACAAGGGTAAATATATCGTCAACTGGTGCCCGCGTTGCCATACTGCGCTGGCCGACGACGAAGTGGATCATAACCCCGCGAAGGGCAAGCTGTGGCATGTCCGTTATGATCTGGCGGACGGCTCCGGTTCTGTGACCATCGCCACCACCCGTCCGGAAACGATACTCGGCGACTCCGCCGTGTGCGTGCACCCCGAGGACGAACGCTATACGGGACTGACGGGCAAGCAGGTCATCGTGCCCATCGTGAACCGGACTGTGCCGCTGATTTCCGACCGTTACGTGGATCGAGAATTCGGCACGGGCGCGCTCAAGGTAACGCCCTGCCATGACCCCAACGACTGGAATCTCGGCCACACGCACAGGCTCGCCTTCATCCAGGTCATCGACGACAACGGCAATATGTGCCATTTTGAAGACGAAGGCGAGGCCGTAAAATACGCGGGCATGAGCCGTGAGGAGTGCCGCGCGGCCATTGTGGAAGAACTGCGGACCAACGGACATCTGGTCAAGGAGGAAGACATCGAGCATAGCGTGGGCTGCTGCTACCGCTGCAAGACGGTCATAGAACCCTATGTTTCCGAACAATGGTTTGTCGCCACGACCAAAATGGCGCCGCAGGCCCGAGCCGCCGTGCCGGAACTGATCAAGATCTTCCCCGATTCATGGATGAAGACCTATTACAACTGGCTGGACAACATCCGCGACTGGTGCATCAGCCGCCAAATCTGGTGGGGGCACCGCATTCCCGCCTGGACCTGCGCGGATTGCGGGGAACTCATCGTTTCCGAAACCGACCCCGCCGTCTGCCCCAAGTGCGGCGCTTCGCACCTGGAACAGGACCCGGATGTGCTCGACACCTGGTTCTCTTCCGCGCTCTGGCCCTTCTCCACCATGGGCTGGCCGGACGAAACCAAAGAGCTGAAGACCTTCTATCCCACCGCTGTACTGGTAACGGCCTTTGATATCCTCTTCTTCTGGGTGGCCCGTATGATCATGATGGGCCAGCATTTCATGGGAGAAGTGCCGTTCCGGCATGTGTACATCCATGCTCTGGTGCGCGACGAGCAGGGCCGCAAGATGTCCAAAAGCCTCGGCAACGGCATCGACCCCTTTGATATGGTCAACAAATACGGGGCGGACGCCCTGCGCTTCACCCTGGTGGCTCTGGCCGCTATGGGGCGCGATATCCGTATGTCCGAACCGCGCATTGAAGGCTACCGCCACTTCATGAACAAGCTGTGGAACGCCTCCCGTTTCGCGCTCATGAATCTGGAAGAAAACACCGTGCCTGCGCCTGCCAATCTTGATGAAGCCACGGGTCTGCATAACCGCTGGATTCTGCACCGCCTGGAGGAAGTAAAGGCCGAAAGCGACGCGGCCATTGAAAGCTACCGCTTCAACGACGCCGCCCAGGGCCTGTACAAATTCCTGTGGAGCGAATTCTGCGACTGGTATCTGGAGCTGATCAAGGGCGACATGAAGGACGATGCCCCCGCCGCCGCGAAAGCCGAAGCCCGTTTCACCCTGTACACCGTACTCAGGGAAATGCTGGTGCTGTTGCATCCGATCATTCCTTTCGTAACGGCGGAAGTGTGGCAGTCCCTGCCCGGCCACGCCGGAGAAGACATCGCCCTGCAGGCCTTCCCTGAAGCCCGGTCCGGCTGCCTCAAGCCCGGTGACGCGGACGACATGCTCTTCCTGCAGGAAAGCATCAGTGCCATTCGCACCATCCGCGCCGAACTGAATATTAACCCCTCTTACAAGCTTACCGTGCTGCTGCGCCCCGTGGACGCAAAGCAGAAAGAATTGCTGGAACATGGCCGCGCCTGGTTCATGAGCCTGGCCCGGCTGGAAACCCTGATCATTGATGCCGACGAGCACGCGCCCAAGGCTTCGGCCAGCAATGTGGTGCGCGGTTGCGAAGTCATTGTGCATCTGTCCGGAGCTGTGGACTTTCAGGCCGAGCTGGCCCGGCTGGACAAGGAACTCGGCAAGGTGGACAAGGATCTGGCCGCGTTGAACGGTAAACTCTCCAACGAAAACTTCATCAC
>JAEXGX010000192.1 GCA_023450535.1 Pseudomonadota bacterium
GCGATACATGACGGAACTGGTTTGAATGAGGTTGGCAAACAGCAAGTCTTTGATGGTATAAAAAGTCCGAACACCGCCCGGCAGTTCTTCTTCCGGCGGGTAGACGCGCGAGGGCGAACCGTCCTCATACAGGACGTCCACGGGATGAAAGCACAAGGCACATTCTGGATGTGCTTCTGAAAAATCCACTTGCTTTTGTCGTTTCAGCGGATCGCTAAAATAATCATCTCCATCGCATATTGCAGCATATTTGCTGTTGCAGCAAGAAAACAGAGTGCGGACGTTTTGCCCTGTAACCCATTGGGAAAGCAGGATAGGCCGAATGGAAGGATTTTGTGCGGCATAGTTGGCCAGGAGTTCTGCCGTCCCATCTGTAGAGCAATGATCAACGATAATATGCTGAACCGGGAAGTTAGTTTGCTGAATAAGAACACTTTCGATGCACGCACCAATATAGTGGCGTTGGTTTCTTGTGAGCGTCAAAACCGAGACCAGAGGCTGGGGAACGTTTATTTTTATTTCCTTGGGCATTGTTCCCGTTCGGGTGGAGAGAGCGAGAGAGAGGCGTTGCTGCCCCGGCGTCAGCCATGTTGCGCCCTGTTGGAATCTACGCTGTAAGACTTCCAATTGAGTGGGGGGCAGATCCCGCGCGAAGCTCTCGATTGTTTTATCGGAAAGCCCTGTATACTCGGTTCCGATGTGTTCAGGGGAAAACCATGCCGGGTGGGCAAGCGAGTTTTGTGGCACATGTAACAGCGACTCCAGTTCAGCAATCCACTGCCGGTCTTTCACTCCAGGGCCGCCCGGTATCTGGGAGAGACAAGTGCCCCTGTATTCCAAGGTTCCCTTTGTTCTTTTAGGAGAGCCAGGAAATTCATTTCATCCAGGGGAGGCCACGCGTTATTGCGAACTTCACGCAGGAGAAAAAAATGTCTGCCTTCGTGACTGGCCAATTCAAGAAAATGGTTTGGGGGTACGCTGGTGACAGCATCCAACCCCGTGCAGGACAGCGCAGCCCGATGTCCTTCGCTTAACCCTTGACTCGTAGCTTTTTCTGATAAATCTGCAAAAAGTTTAACTTCATGAGCCCCTGCCATGTTTTTCCAGAACTCGACAAGCTCAAGCAAGTGCGGACAGTGGTGGAGCCAGGCATTCCAGCCTGAAGGCCCTTGTCTGACCGGCCATGCAAGGCGGGCACTCTGCTCAAATAGAACAGAGGGTCTCCCGATAACCGCGATAGTTTTAAATGCATAGGCGGCAAACTCTTTTTGAGAGCCCAGCAGCGCAAGGACGAACTTTTGCCGGCCGACGCCCGGCTCTCTGCCGTACAAAAGAATGTTTTTTCCTTCCTTTGCCAGGCTGAGAAGGCGTATCAGTCAGGAACGCCAGAACGGCGGTAGTTCTGGACTGCCCGAATTGTTTTGAATGGCATTCCAAAGAAATTGCTGAGAACGCATTTTTCCTCTCCCCCACGGTTGTATGGAAGGGGTAATCATCTTCGTTGTTTCAGTTCCGATATAGGGAACTGGATTGTTGCGAACATATGCGGAAAATTGGGGCTTAGATCGGTAAGGATCGTCAGGGTAGGCATGGCGTTACTCATAGGCTGAGTTCGGAAGCGGTGGTGTGCAGCATTTCTAGCGGAACGGTGCAGGTGTGAATACGTTTTTTATTGCTGGAATGCTTTCTTTCCAAATTACGTTGAAGCATTGTTGCCATCGTGGAAAAGATGACAATGGGGGCAGTCTCGTCCAGCTCTCCGATTCGTTCCACTGGCAAAACAGGGAGGTGGTCCACTTCCGTTCTGTCTTGAATATATTCTTTGTCCAACAACATAGCCGAACTTTTGCAACCGAAAAAATAATGCTTGTTGCGCTCATAAAGATCGCCAGCGCCATAAAAGATGATGGATTTCCCTTCCCGTTCTTGAGCAAGACGAAGGAAATATTCCTTCTGTTTTTTGCCGGAGCTGATATAGCGACATTGGAAGCTATTAAGGCTTACACGTACGTATTTCGTGGTGATTATAAAAAGGTGGAAGAGATAGCCAGCAAATATCTTAAATGAAACACCATTGGGCAAAGAGAGCGGTTTCATTATCCTTTCCGCGAGTATGGAGTATGCAGGAACTGCTCAGTAAGGTTACATCCCGGGCTCCATGTGACACGTCCGTGCTTCTCCTCGGCGAATCTGGCGTGGGCAAGGAGCATATCGCTCGTCAATTCCATGATATGTTGCACCTGAAAGAAAAATACGAAATAAGTATGGTCCGTACCGGAAGAGAAGCCTTGGCAGGCTCCAAGGCTCAAAGTTTTTTGTTTGCCTTCAAAACGGTAGGCCATGTTCCATAGCTTCCCTCCGGCAGGAGAGATTATGGATATATAATCCCCCGCCATCGGAAAGCTTTTGCCTCGAATCAGAGGGCTTCAAGGCTCTAAGTCTTGTATCCGTAGGCGGTGCGGCCATGTTGGCAGATGGTATCAGTGAACACCAAAAAAATACTAACGTTGCGTTGGTATGGCGACGGATTTTATAGGAGGACGTGAGAGCGATGATTTTTCGTTTTGACTGGGTTGCACAAGGCTTTCAAGGCGTTATGAGACTTTCTGATAGTGATTTGGCGGAGGCGTATAGGAGTCGAACCTACCGACGGCCTCACAGCCGTCCACTGGTTTTGAAGACCAGGCGCCACACCGGTAACGATACGCCTCCGCAGAGCAAAACCTTTACATGCAGCAGGAAGATTTGGCAAGAGATCGGAGGCGCGCCGGAAATACAGGGAGTATTGTGTTCGACTCAGGCTGAGAAAAGAGGGTAGTTCCTCATTGTCAAATGGCGTTTCACGCATTACACTAAACAGGAATCACATGCGCGTCCGCGCGAGTCTTTTCTGATCCGGCGAGGCCTGTCCGGATTACGGAAAGAGCGCCGGGTGCTTGGAGAATACGCCTCAAAAGGCGAAAACGAAGAAGGAACAGGCAGCCACGGAGGCAGCTTTGAATCAGTTTTCCCGTAATTTGTTGCTTTGGGCACTCATTTCACTGGCGATGGTGGTGCTCTTTAATTTGTTCAATCAGCCCTATACTGCACAACAATCCCTTGCCTACAGTGATTTTCTCGCTCAGGTGGACAAAGGCGAAGTCAAGGATGTGCGGATTCAGGGACATAAAATTTTTGGTCAGAATCAGGCTGGGCAAAGTTTTGAAACTTATGCACCCAATGATCCGGCTCTGGTGAACCATCTGCTGGAGCGGAATGTCGGCATTAAGGCCGAAGCGCCGGAAGAACCGCCGCTGGCCATGAGTCTGTTGATTTCATGGTTTCCCATGCTCCTGCTCATCGGCGTATGGATTTTTTTCATGCGTCAGATGCAGGGGGGCGGAGGGAAGGCCATGTCATTCGGGCGTTCACGTGCCCGCATGATGACGCAGGATCAGACCAAGGTGACGTTTGCCGATGTGGCCGGTGTGGACGAGGCCAAGGAAGAGCTGGCGGAAGTTGTGGAATTTCTGTCCAACCCGCGTAAATTTACGCGGTTGGGCGGGCGCATCCCCAAGGGCGTGCTGCTCGTTGGCCCTCCGGGAACCGGTAAGACCTTGCTGGCCCGCGCTGTGGCCGGAGAGGCCGGTGTGCCTCTCTTCTCCATCTCCGGTTCGGATTTCGTGGAAATGTTCGTGGGGGTGGGCGCATCCCGAGTGCGTGACCTGTTCACCCAGGGCAAGAAAAATGCCCCCTGTCTGATTTTCATCGACGAAATCGACGCCGTGGGCCGCCAGCGCGGAGCGGGACTGGGCGGCGGACACGATGAACGTGAGCAAACGTTGAACCAGTTGCTGGTGGAAATGGACGGCTTTGAATCCAACGAAGGCGTCATCCTGATTGCCGCGACTAACCGTCCGGACGTGCTCGACCCCGCCTTGTTGCGGCCCGGCCGCTTTGATCGGCAGGTGGTTGTGTCCACTCCGGATCTGCGCGGCCGCCAGCGTATCCTTGAAGTACATACCCGCCGCACCCCGCTTGGGCGCGACGTCAATATCGAAGTGCTGGCCAAGGGAACTCCCGGCTTTTCCGGTGCGGATCTTGAGAATCTGGTGAATGAAGCCGCGCTGCAGGCGGCCAAATTGAACAAAGATCTGCTCAGTATGGCGGACTTTGAATACGCCAAAGATAAGGTACTCATGGGCAAGGAACGCCGTAGCCTCATCCTCAGCGATGAAGAAAAGCGGATTACCGCCTACCATGAAGCCGGGCATGCCCTTGCCGCCATGAAGCTGCCTGGCTCCGATCCTGTACACAAGGTTTCAATTATTCCTCGTGGCCGTGCACTGGGCGTGACCATGCAACTGCCCGAAGAAGACCGTCACGGTTATTCTCGCACCTACCTGCGCAATAATCTGGTCGTACTTCTGGCTGGCCGAGTGGCAGAAGAGCTGGTCATGGATGAAATTACCACCGGCGCAGGCAATGACATCGAGCGGGCATCCAAGATGGCCCGCAAGATGGTTTGCGAATGGGGCATGAGTGAAGCTATTGGGCCGCAGGCCATTGGCGATCACGAGGAAGAAGTGTTCCTCGGGCGCGAATGGGGCCATACCAGCATGGTCAGCGAAGAAACTTCCCGTCTTGTGGACGCCGAAATAAAGGGGTTGCTGGAAGAGGCGCGCCAGCGTTGCCGCAAGTTGCTGGAAGAGAATATGGACGCTTTGCATGCCATTGCCGGAGCATTGCTTGAGCGGGAAACCATCAGCGGTGACGACATTGCATTGCTTTTGAAGGGCAAGCAGTTGCCCCCTTTCAATCCGTCCGGCAATCCCGCTCCCGCAGATTCATCCGGTTCCGCGCACGGCGTGGCGGAGCATGCCCCGCACGGTCAGCCTGCCGGGCAAGGGGAAGATTTCGTGCTGAGTGAAGAGGAGCCAGCGGACAGAGAGGACCGTCCCACAACGCCGAAGGAAGACCCGTCGAATGAGCGGCCTGAAGATGCAGAACGTGGGAAGGGCGATATTCTGGGAGATGGGGCGTCCCAGGCGTCTTCTGACGCTAATTTTGGCCGTTCCATGCCGGATGGACGGAGCATGGATGCTCCAGATGGGAACCCGGATGATGACCGGCAACCCCGTTGAATGTGATTGAATGTGCTCCGGCGCTTGTGCAAGCAGGTGCCGGAGCATCCGCCTTCCTGGGGCGGTGAAGCGCGCCGACAGCGCATTTTTGAATTAGTTTACGAGAGCAGTTTCATTTTGAAGTTGCTCATGGAATCGAGCGAAGCGAGTTTCCGTGTGAAGCACCGCTATCCGGAAGGAGCCGCGCCCCCTCGTGGCCTTAGCCACCCGACGGGCGGCAAACAGGCGTCCGGGGATGGACAGCCAAGTAAGCTCTGGCTTCAGGCGTGAAATCTGCGGACCAGAACAT
>JAEXGX010000449.1 GCA_023450535.1 Pseudomonadota bacterium
CCGTCCTGGGTACCCAGGTTCTGCTGGACTGCGCAAGGCTGGCGGGTACACCCCGCATGGTGCATGTCTCTACCGATGAAGTATACGGCACGTTGGGTTCGGAAGGCCGTTTCCGGGAAGATACCCCCCTTGCGCCCAACAGCCCCTATTCCGCGTCCAAGGCGTCTTCGGATCTGCTTGTTCGGGCCGCGCATGAAACCTTCGGCCAGGATGTGGTCATCACCCGTTGTTCCAACAACTACGGCCCCTATCAGTTTCCGGAAAAGCTCATTCCTCTGATGACCAGCCGGGCGCGCCGGGGCGAGCCTTTGCCCGTGTATGGCAATGGAACCAACGTGCGCGACTGGATCCACGTGGAAGATCACTGCCGGGGCGTACTGCTGGCCCTGGAAAAAGGCCGCGCGGGCAGTATTTACAATTTCGGCGGCAATGCGGAACGGACCAATCTGGATGTCGTCCGCGCCATTCTGCGCCTGACCGGGCGCGATGAAAGCCTGATCCGTTTTGTCAAGGACAGACCGGGGCACGACCTGCGCTATGCCATGGATTACTCTCTGGCTTCACATGAGCTGGGATTTTCCCCGCTGAAAAGCTTTGAAACCGGCTTGGAAGAAACCGTGCGCTGGTATGAAGACCATGAGGAATGGGTTCTTCAGGTAGAATCCGGCGCCTACCGCGACTTTGAAAAACTTTGGTACGGAGACCGCCTATGAACGCCAGCTTTCCATCCACAGAGGCGTCAAGTAGTATGTCACGGGATACTTCCGAAGAGATGCCGTTACGCGAAAAATCTCCCGTGGCTCTGGTTCTGGGTGGCGCAACCGGCATGTTGGGCCAAGCTCTGGTGTGCGCGGCGAGGTCCAAGGGGTGGAATGTCCGCACGCTGGGACGTGAAGATGGGCCGGTGACAGATCCCGCGTTTCTGGAAAACGCACTGAGCCGTATGAATCCGGACTATATTTTTAATGGCATCGCCTACACCGCCGTAGATCAGGCGGAAAGCGAAAAGGAAAAGGCCTGCGCCCTGAACCGGGCCTTTCCCGCCCTGCTTGGCGGCATGACGCGCGGCTCCAATGCGCATCTCATACACTATAGCACAGATTTTGTTTTCAACGGAAAAAAACGCACTCCTTACGTGGAAGATGACCCCACGGAGCCGCTCAACGCATATGGCGCAAGCAAACTGGCCGGAGAGCAAGCCCTTGCAGCACTGGACATGCCCAATTGCTGCGTAGTGCGCACGGCCTGGCTTTTCGGCCCCGGCCGCCGCAACTTTGTGAGCGTGATGCTGGATCTGGCGCGCAGGGAAGATACAAAAGGCGCCATCACTGTAGTGCATGACCAGGTTGGCTCTCCCACCTATACCGGAGATCTGGCCGCCATGAGCCTGGCTTTGGCCGAGAAACAGGCTTCCGGCATCGTGCATGCCGTGAACGCAGGTCAGGCCAGCTGGTGCGAGCTGGCCAGCGAAGCCATCGAACTGCTCAAACCCGATGTGCGCGTTCAGCCCATTCCTTCCGAGCAATGGCCGCAAAAAGCCAAGCGCCCGGCGTATTCCGTTCTTTCCACAGCTCGCCTCACAACCCTGACCAGCATTTCTCCCCGCCCCTGGCCGCAGGCTCTGCGAGATTATATTTTTGGCATGTACGCGGATGAAACTTCGAGCAAGGCGCTATGAAAGTATGGCTCAGCGCCGGAGAACTCTCCGGCGATATTCAGGGCGCGGAACTGCTCCAGGCATTGCGCAGAGCAAGTGAAAACCGCAGCATGGAGCTTGAAGCCGTGGGCATGGGCGGCGCTCATCTTGAGCGGGCCGGACAACGCAATATTTTACGCATTGAAGAGCTTTCCGTCATGGGGCTGGTAGAGGTTCTGGGTAGCCTTCCCCGGATTCTGGGCATGCTGAAACGCGTCAGGCAAGCCCTGGCAGAAGAACGCCCGGACGCGGTTCTCCTGGTAGACGCCCCGGAATTCAATTTCCGGGTGGCAAAAGCAGCCAGGGCGCTCAATATCCCCGTATATTATTTCATTCCGCCCAAAGTGTGGGCTTGGCGCACCGGCCGCGTCGCGTTCTTGAAGAAACACGTGCAGCGCATTTTTTCCATCCTGCCTTTTGAAGTAGATTTCTACCGCGCACACGGCATCGACGTGGAATATGTGGGCAATCCTCTGGTGGATCTGGTCAATTACACTCATATCCGTCACATCATGCCTGAACTGGGACGCATAGGGCTGATGCCCGGCAGTCGAAAAAAAGAAGTGGAAAGCCTGCTCCCCACCTTTTCCACTGCAGCGGATCTGCTTCTGCGCGAATTTCCTCAACTCAGCTTCCATTGTATCCGCGCGCCGCACTTTACGGAAGAGTATCTACGGAGTTTCTGGCCCGGCGCGGCTCCGCTCCATGTGGTCGATCCGGAAGGACGCTATGCCTTCATGCGTAGTTGCCAATGCCTGATGTCCGCCTCCGGCACGGCGACGCTGGAAAGCGGGCTGGCCGGTGTGCCCACTCTGGTGGCGTACCGGCTGAATCCTCTTTCCTACGCTCTGGGCCGCAAGGTGGTCAAAGTTAAATGGATCAGTCTGACCAACCTCATCCTCGGGCGCGAAGCTTTTCCAGAGCATATCCAGCAGGACGCCGCCCCCGCAGCCCTGGCCGGACGCATCCGTTCGTGGCTGCGGGAACCGGAACACTTCGCACGTATGGCTAAAGATATGGAAGAAC
>JAEXGX010000258.1 GCA_023450535.1 Pseudomonadota bacterium
AGTTTGAACTGGCCGACGGCGGCACCATTTTTCTTGATGAAATCGGAGAAATGCCGCTGGACGCGCAGGCTTCCCTGCTGCGCCTGCTTCAGGAAGGGGAACTGACCCGCGTGGGCGGCACGCGCCCGCGCCGCGTAGCTCTACGCGTCATCGCGGCCACCAACCGAATTCTCGCGGATGAAGTCCGGGCGCGCCGCTTTCGGGAGGATCTCTATTACCGCCTCAATGTGCTCACCATCCGCCTGCCCGCCCTGCGCGAACGGGCCGACGACCTGCCCGCTCTGGCCCTGCACTTTCTTCAACGCTTCGGCGCGGCCTCCGGCAGGAAAAATCTTGTTTTTTCACCGGAATGCTTTGAATCCCTTACCCGATATCACTGGCCCGGCAACGTGCGGGAGCTGGCCAACACCATTGAACGCACCATCGCACTGGCAGAAGGCACCGTCATTTCCCGGCTGGATCTGCCCAGCACCAACGCGCCGCAGTTCCCGGAGCGCGGCCTGCCCGCCATGCCGCCAGGCACCCTGCGCACGCGGGAAATGGAAGCCATCTTTGAAACGCTGAAGGCGAACGGCGGCAACATGCGGGCTGCGGCGCAAAGCCTGGGTATCGCCCGCAGTGCCCTGTACCGTAAACTGCGCCGCTACGGCTTCACACCCGATTTATGGCGGGAGAACGACGAGGCGGGAGAATAGGGAATCTCAGGCTTGAGGCTGCATGATAAACGAACCTCTCCAAGTTCTGTTCCTTCCTCACTTCACCCTTTGAGCGTCCCCAAATGAGACATGTCCCATGATCCATGTCTCATTCAAGCTCATCTGGGCACCTTTTTCTCATTCCCTGCCCTCTTATTCTTAACCACTGAAAATACAGGATTATTTTATACCACACCCCAATCCAAAACGACATGGCACGCTCCTTGCTCTCCAATTCTCAAGCGGCCCGGTTCTGTAACGAATATCGGCCATGAGACATACAAGGAGTTCCGATGCGCATCATCGACACCCGTTTCCGCCCTGGCACGCGAGAAACGCTCCAGGGCATTCTGACCAACCCGCTTTACAAAAATTTCAGCGAGGCCACCAACTTCTCTGCCCGGCCCGAAGCCTCGCTGGCTGAAGAAGTCGCCATGCTGCGCGAACTCGGTGTGGTCAGGGCCGTTGTCACCGGGCGGGACATCGCCTCTACAGTGGACACAACGTCCACCAACCCCGGCATGCTGGAAAGCATCGCAAACTACCCGGATTTCTTCATTGGTTTCTATGGGGTCGATCCTCACCCCGGCATGAAGACCCTGCGCGCCCTGCGCACCGAAATCCGCAACGGCGTACGTGGCGTTTCCCTTGACCCGGCCATGAGCCGCTTGCCCGTCAACGACGCGAAATATTACCCCTATTACGCGCTGTGCTGCGAAGAAAACATACCCGTCGCCATTACCACGGGCTGCTGTGCAGGCATGCCGGGCGTGTTGCTCGAACACCATGCCCCCTGGCTGATTGACCGTGTGGCCACGGACTTCCCCGAGCTGAAGATCATCATCAGCCACGGAGCCTACCCGTGGATCAGCGAAGCTGTCGGCGTGGCTCTGCGCCACGCCAACGTCTGGCTGGACTTCTCTGCCTGTACGCACCTGCCGCAGATGGAACTGTATGTTCAGGCCGCCAACGGCGCGTTGCAGGACAAGGTTCTCTTCGCCAGCGCCCATCCCTTTGAGCATATCAGGAACACCCTGAAACAGTATGAAGGCATGCCCTTCACCCCTGAAGCGCGCGAACGCGTCATGTATGCCAATGCGGCCCGACTGCTCCAATAATTGGAGCATGAACATATTGCCTTGAAATGTTTTGAAGCTGTTTTGAGCCTGTAAACGGGGCAACCGCCCCGCAAGATCCGTTATACGGAGGTTTTCCATGAACAAGCTGTTGAAAGGCTGTTTTTTCACCGCACTGGCCCTTTCCCTGGGTCTGGTCTGCCCCGCCGATTCCCAGGCCGCAAAAAAAATTCTCATCCGCATTTCCCACACGGGCGCGGCGGACAATGAATTTTCCCTCGGTTATGAAAAGTTCAAGGAACTGGTGGAAGCCCGCACCAATGGTCAGGTGCAGGTGAAGATCTTCCCCAATGCGGTGCTCGGATCGGATCGTGTGGCGGGCGAAGCCACGCAGCAGGGCAACCTTGAAGTCGTTTCCATTGCCACGAACATTCTTTCCAGCTTCACCAAGGCGGCCACTCCCTTCGACATGCCCTACATGTGCGCGCCCGACAAGATGGACGCCTATCTTCAGTCTCTGGCCTACGGCGACATCAACGCTTACCTGCGCGAACAGATGGAAAAGATCGGCCTTGTGCCCTTTATGTTCAACGCCACCGCGCCGCGCAGCTATGTGTTCACCAAGAAGGACGTGAAAAGCCTGGCAGACATGAAAGGCATCAAAATCCGCGCCACCCCGTCCCCCATTGACGTAGCCAACGCCAAGGCCGTGGGCATGAACCCCACCGCGCTCGCCTTTGACGCCGTATATCAAGCGCTCCAGCAGGGCACCGTGGACGGCGAACTGCTCAGCTTCACCTCCATGAAAAGTTTCAACCGCGCAGAAATCATCAAGTGCATGCTGGTCACCCAGCATAACTTCCCGGTGCATATCGGCTGCATGAACAAAGATTTCTACGACAAGCTTCCCGAGGACATCCGCCAGACCATTCTCGACTGCGCCAAGGAAGCTCAGGAATACGAATGGAAACTGATGGAAACGCTGGAAGCCGAAGGTCTTCAGTACTGCAAGGACAACAACGTCATTGTCAATTATCCCAACGAACAGCAGCTGGCCGAAATCAAACAGGGCTTCCAGAAGGTATGGGACGAATTCCTTCCCGAACTCGACCCCAAGATGGTGGAACTCATCGCCGCCACCCAGAAGTAAATGCCAGAGGATAAACCGGGGCTTTGCCCCCTATCCTGCCGGGGGAGATACTCTCCCCCGGCCCCCCATAATGATAACATCGTGTCATAATCGGGGGTGCAGGGCGTAGTAC
>JAEXGX010000276.1 GCA_023450535.1 Pseudomonadota bacterium
CTGTGGGGCTGGTACCTGCGCTCTTTCTCGGCATCAACTGGGCGGCCCTGCTGGACGGAGGCTGTACCTTGGGGCGCGAACTTCTGGCCGGAGCACGCTCCCACCCCGCCGGGCTTGTCGATCATCCCGCCTGGAAGATTGCTTCCTGGGCGGCGTACTGGGCTGAAAACGGCAAGGGGCAACTCATCGATTTCTGCTATGAACCGGCGCTGGCCGCCTTCGGCCCCTGGTTTTGTCAGCTCTGGGCGGAAAGTCTGGGAAAAGAAGGCAAGGGCAGTATGCCTATCTCTGCTGTGGGTGCGACTGATCAGCATTCCCTCCTTCAGATGTTTTTGCAGGGGCCTGCGGACAAGGCCTGCCTCTTTCTCGGCAGACAGAGCGCTATACGCAAGGGTGAGGAAATTCGCCTTGACAAGGGACAGCGCGAGCCGTGGACATGGCTGTCCGGCCTTTCTCTTGACGAAATATTCCGGGCAGAGGCTCTGGCCACGCAAATGTCGCTGGCACGGGCAGGAATCCCCCTGATTTCCCTTGAACTGCCCGAAGCTTCCCCTTGGCAGGCAGGACGTCTTATCGTCCTGCTTGAGGCTGCTACGTTGCTCACAGGCTGGCTGCTCGACATCAACCCGCTGGACCAACCGGCTGTAGAGGAGGGCAAGCGTCTGGCCCGTGCCAGACTCGGCGCAGGCGGAGCGGAAGAAGAACGGCGTATTCTTGAGGAATTTGCCGCGTGGCCTCGCACGATTCTGGAATTTTGACCGGATTCCGCCTGAATTTTCAGGCGAAAACTCGAATGGAGCACGCGTGTTTAAGCGCAAGAGCAAACAGGAACAAGCCGAACTGAATTCCCGCTACCTGCCGTTTGGGCTTGCCCGTTTTTTTTCCTGGTTTTTTTTGCTGCTTGTTCTTGCCAGCAGTGTTTTTCTCTCTTTGTTCATTGCCCGTGCTACGACAAGCACGCTATTAGACAGTCAGGAAGACTATGCCCTGCTTTTGGCCGAAAATCTGGGCAAGCAGATATTCAACCGTTTCACGCTGCCCGTTACTGTGGCATCCGGACGGGTGAAGCTTGGAGATCCTGAACAATACAGACTGCTTGACGAAATAATTCGCTCTTTATTGCATGGTTTGAGGGTGGAAAGTATCCGTATTTTCAACAATGAATATGCGGTGACCTATTCTACAAACAAGGATGAGGTGCGAAGGACGGATCTGTATACGCAGGGCGTGCCGGAAATTTTTCAGGGCAAGCACCATCATTTCGATGTGCTCTCTACCATGTCGTATTTTCAGGCCATGCTGCGACCCCGCCTTGCGGAGGGAAGTTTTCAGCTGAGGACGGTATATCCACTTAAAATAAATCAGGAATTATATCCGAATCTTAGTGAGGAAGACGCTGCCACTGTGCTGGGAGCCTTGGAAGTCATTCAGGATGTGAGCAACCATTATCAGATTTCCATACGCAACCAGTGGCTGATCATGGGGGGATTTCTTATATCCAGCCTTGTTCTGTTTACACTGCTTCATGTGGTGGCGCGCAAGGCGGAAAAGGTCATTGCCGAACGCATGGAGCGCAACCTGCAACTTGAGGCGGAGCTACACCAGAGTGAGAAGCTGGCCAGTATGGGCCGCATGGTGGCCTCTATCGCCCATGAAATCCGCAATCCGTTGGGTATCATCCGATCCAGCGCGGAGTTTTTACTGCGCCGGGAAAAAGCCGTGGAGGATTCCAGCCGCCCGATTCTTGAGGCCATTTATGATGAATCCTGCCGCCTGGGCTCAACGGTCAACGATTTTCTTGATTATGCCAGACCTCGCCAACCCCGCAGAGATGTGGTCAACATGACTGATGTGGCGCATAAGGCATTCAGTTTTTTGAGTGGAGAATTTCACCGTCAGAATGTGGATCTTGCAGATGATCTTCCGGAATCTCTGCCTACCCTGGGAGATGAAGACCTTTTGTACCGGGCAGTGTACAATGTCCTGGTAAATGCCTTGCAGGCGATAGGGGAACAGGGGCGCGTCGTTGTACAAGGGCAGGTGCGCGACGACGGACAAACTGTATTTGAAGTCATGGACAGCGGGCCTGGTTTCGCCGACTATTGTCTGAAAGCCCTGGATCCTTTTTATACGACGAAAGACAATGGAACGGGGCTTGGGCTTCCTATTGTTCAAAGCATTATTACTTCGCATGGAGGAAGACTTGAACTGGAAAACAGGAAAGAAGGCGGGGCTTTGATCCGCTTTGTTCTTCCTGGAGTGAATCTTCCTCCCTCAATTGAAAACGGGCAGACTTCTAAGACAATTTAACATTGAAATTATGTATGCCGGGATACGATTGCTGGCCTGCGGGTTTCACGCCTGAAGTCGGAACGTGTTTTACTGTACGTGTCTGTATGAGCTCGGGCATAGCCTGCGGTTGATGCTGGCGACTCTGAAGAGCTTTTCAAAATGAAACAGCCCGAAGCTGTGCTATAAATTTTTTTTTGACAAAAGTTAATCTGTTTCAGGACTGTCTGGTCAGACTTTTAGGAGTAAACGGTTATGAGTGAAAAATCCCGCATATTGATTCTGGATGATGAAAAGAACTACCTGCTTGTGCTTGAGGCCTTGCTCAGCGATGCGGGATACGCCGTTACCCCTATTAATGATCCTGAAATGGCAGTTTCCTATCTGGAAGAAGCGGAGGTTGATGTCGTCATCACGGACATGAAGATGCCCAAAATGTCCGGCCTGGAGGTACTTCAGCAAGTCAAGCGCAACTCTCCGTCCGTGCCTGTGCTGATCATGACAGCCTTTGGATCCATCGAGAGTGCTGTGGAGGTCATGAAGTACGGCGCGTTCGATTATATCACAAAGCCTTTTGCCAATGATGAGCTGCTGCTTTCCGTCCACAATGCGGTGGAATTGTCGCGAGCGCATCAGCAGTACCGGATTTTGCAGGAAAGTCTGGAAGAGCGCTACAGCACACATCAGATTATAGGCAAGTCCCCTGCCATGCGCGAAACGCTGAGTATCGTTGATCGCGTTTCAGCGAGTCGCTCCACAGTTCTGATTACCGGCGAATCCGGTACAGGAAAGGAACTTGTAGCCAGAGCCATTCATTTTTCATCACCCCGCAAGGATGAACCCTTTGTTGCTGTAAACTGTATGGCCTTCAATGCCGGAGTGCTGGAGAGCGAGCTTTTCGGGCATGAGAAGGGGTCATTCACCGGGGCCGTAGCCATGCGGCGCGGGCGCTTTGAACAGGCTGATAGGGGAACACTTTTTCTTGATGAAATAGGGGAATTGCCCTCTGACCTTCAGGTCAAGCTTTTGCGTGTCTTGCAGGAACGTGTATTTGAACGGGTAGGGGGAACAGAGTCAGTCAAGGTGGATATCCGCATTGTCGCGGCAACGAATAAAGATTTGGCAAAAATGGTGGAAGAAGGAAGTTTTCGTGAAGATCTGTTCTATCGGCTTAATGTCGTGCAGATTCATATTCCTCCGTTGCGTGAGCGCCGTGAGGATATTCCTTTGCTTGTCTCCCACTTCATCGCACAGATTGCGTCGGAAAATGGCATAACTCCCAAAAGTTTTACTCAGGAAGCCCAGAATTACCTTTCGGGCTATGAATGGCCCGGAAATATCCGTCAGCTGCAAAATGTCATAGAACGCTGCATGGTTATGATCCCGCGCGATGTGATTGATGTTGACGATTTGCCGCCTGAAATTCGAGATGAAGAATCCCAGTTCAAAAGTGCAGTGGACTTATTGCCCGTAGAGCTCAATCTGGCGGACACGCTGGATAAAATTGAAGCGGCATTGATTCGCCGGGCGTTGGTGCGATCGGATTTTGTCCAGGCTCACGCCGCTGATCTTTTGGGAATTTCCCGTAGTCTGATGCAGTATAAACTAAAGAAATACAATATCAGTGGACATTAAAGCAAGTGACGTTGTCACCCGACCTGCGGCCCCTGGACAATAAGTATGGCCGGCAAGCAAGTGCTGACCAGACGTGTTTTTCAAACAGGATTGTCTGAGAATAAAAATTAATCTATTGCTAGAGCCGTTCAGTATTAAACTTGTGCATAGAGGGTCCATCTATGCTGGCTTGCAGGTTTTACATCCCCGCAGGGCCTTGATACTACAAGCGAGTTTGGGCTGCTCCGGCTTTGCGATGGACATTGCCTTACTCGATTCAGAGTATTTCAAAGTTAAATTGCTCTACCATATTGTAGTTAATATTGTTATAATAGATTTTAATCTAGAGTTTAGAGGGAAAGAGGAGGGGATGTTTCACATGAAACATCCCCTCCTTCTTTTCAAAAGGAAATAAAGAGAGATTCTCTGAAGGAGAAGTTTTTATTTTTGGTATGCAAAGCGTAAAAGTAAATTGTTGGTGTGAAACGCCTATGGATAAAGAGAACAGAGATAAGTTGTTACCTTGTTTATTTCGTGAGCAACTTTAAAGTGGAGTGGTTCCAGTTATCCTGTTTCAGTTACAGTGAATTTTCAAATAAGTACTTTTATGTTTCACATGAAACATAGGGAAGCTATTTTTTTAGAGTTATCATGTTTCACATGAAACAATAAACTTGCAAAGTATACCTCGGTCGATTATCAGAAAAGAGAAGTTTGGTAATGGAGGGCAATATGGCACGTATCATAGCCGTCGCAAACCAGAAGGGCGGAGTTGGTAAAACAACGACATCCGTCAATCTCGCAGCCTCGCTTGCTATTATGGAAAATAGAGTGTTGTTGGTGGACTGTGATCCGCAGGCCAACTCGACAAGTGCACTTGGTTTTGATCAAGAGACAATTGAATCTAACCTTTATACTTCCTTTTATAAGCCGGATAAACTTGCAGAGGCTTTGTTGCCCACGGCCACACCATATCTGACACTGTTGCCTTCTTGCTCGGATCTTGTGGGTATAGAGCTTGAACTTGTCGATAAAATGGCTCGTGAATACTACCTTGCCGATTTGCTACAGCCAATCAGCCAGGACTATGACTATATCATTCTAGACTGTCCCCCTTCTCTCGGATTGATTACACTTAATACCATGTGTGCGGCAAAGGAATTGCTGATTCCCCTGCAATGCGAATTTTTTGCGTTGGAAGGTATCGTAAAGCTTCTTCATACGTATGAGCAGGTCAAAAAACGTTTGAATCCTGAAATTGAACTGCTTGGCGTAGTTTTGACTATGTTTGATGCCCGAAATAAGCTGGCCCGCCAGGTAAAAAGTGAAGCGGAGCGTTGTTTTCCAAAAGACATGTTCAAAACATTAATTCCTCGAAACGTGCGCTTGTCTGAAGCTCCCAGCCACGGAAAGTCCATTTTGCACTACGATATTAAATCAAAAGGGGCAGAAGCTTATCTGGAACTAGCCAAAGAAGTGGTCCGAAAAAAGCCGCGACGTAAAGTCATGTAATTATTTTTTGATATACGTGACGCGTGTGCTGGAGTTGTTTCTCCGGTTATGTTTTTTTGCAGTATAGAGCCTGAATCTGAACGAAAAATGTGCTTGTTTTAAGCTGTATTGATCCAAGAGGTGGGATGATATGACTTTAGAAAGAGGTTTGGGAAAGGGACTGGATTCGTTGTTTCGTTCAACCCGGGATGCAGAGCAACCTGAACGCGATATTAAAAAACTTGCATTGACTCAACTTGTGCCGGGAGCACACCAGCCGCGCAAGTACTTTGAGGAAACCAGTCTTTCCGAACTTTCTCTGTCAATCCGAAATCAGGGTGTAGTGCAACCGCTTATTGTACGCCCCAAAACCAACAGCATTCCGCTGTTGTATGAAATCGTCGCAGGCGAACGCCGCTGGCGAGCCGCAAAACTTGCGGGTCTGACGGAAGTTCCTGTGGTTATTACTACGTATACTGACGCGGAAGCCATGACTGTGGCTCTGGTGGAAAATCTCCAGCGCGAGAATGTTAATCCTTTGGAAGAAGCAGAAGCTCTTTTTGCGTTAAAAGAAACACATGGCCTGAGTCAGGAAGAACTGGCTTCCAAACTTGGTAAAAGCCGATCTGCTGTGGCCAATGCTCTTCGGCTTCTTCAGCTTTCCGAAAGGGGCAGACAATCTCTGGGTTCAGGAGAAATCAGCGCAGGGCACGCCAGAGCATTACTGGCCATAAGTGATGAGCGTGCTCAGAGCGATTTGCTGGATGCACTGCTGAAACTTGATTTATCCGTACGAGAATGTGAGTCTGCCGCTGATTTTTGGAAGAAAAAAGGAGTCTTGCCTCCTGAGCTGGAAAATGTTTTACGCCAAGAAGAAAAAGAGACGGACGAAGGAGACAGGAAAACGGCAAAGCGTCCGCCCAAGACGGCATGGCTCAAGGATGTACAAAAAACTCTGCGCTCGACGGTTATGCAGGGGGCCAGTATCAGTGGTACGGAAGATAAAGGGCGTATCGCTCTCCCGTATTCTTCCCGTGGCGAACTTGAATTTTTATTGGATTTGCTTGGCTTGAGCAATACAGCAGAACCTGTCGATTCTGAAGAGACCGAAACGCTGAATCTGGAAGAAGGAGTGGACGATGATAAAAAACTCATGCCTGAGGAGGCTGACCCTGTCATTGCCCAGTTGATTGAAAAGCTAGACCCTCCTGCCTGCCCTGAACCTGTGACAGAAGGAAAAAATTCCCGCAAGGAGAAAAAGCATGCATAAACAATGCTCTCCTGCGGAGCTGCTGAATCGTCTGGATACATTGGCTGGTAAGCGTGTCCTGGTAATCGGTGATGTCATGCTGGATACCTATCTGGTGGGAGACGCACAGCGTATCTCTCCAGAAGCTCCGGTTCCGGTAGTAAAAATAGAAGAGGAGCGTCACCTTCTCGGCGGCGCAGGTAATGTCGCACGTAATATTGCGGCCCTGGGCGGAGAAGCGTCTCTGATTGCCCTGTGTGGTTATGACGCGGATGGGGAACGCCTGCACGGCATGTTACGTGAGGCCGGTGTGACGCCTCACCTCGTCAGGTGCAAAGAGCGCCCGACTACAATAAAAATCCGGATATTGGCGCGCAATCAGCAGATGATCAGACTGGACAAGGAAGACAATTCTCCCGTGTCCAGAGAGGCCGGGCGTGAAATGCGAGAAGTTCTTGCTGCGCTGGTGCCGGAATTTGATGTGGTTGTGGTGTCCGATTACGGCAAGGGAATAGTTGATGCCATGCTTTTGGCGGATATTCGTCGAGCATCACCGCAAGGGGAAAAACTGAAGATTCTGGTCGACCCCAAGCCACAGAACACGCCTTTCTATCACGGAGCTTATTTGCTCACTCCAAATACCAAGGAGACAAGCGAGGCGTCTCATATGCCGGCGGATGGGAAAGAACAAATTCTGGCCGCCGGGCGGGCGCTGCGCGGAGAGTTGAACGCTGAACATGTACTGACTACGCTTGGTGCTGAGGGCATGGCGCTATTTGGGCGGGAAAAAGAGGTCTGGCATGTCGCCACGTCGGCGCGCCAGGTCTTTGATGTCACCGGCGCAGGAGATACGGTCATCGCTACCACGGCTCTTGCTCTTGCAGCTGGTTTTCCGCTGCTGTCCGCGTGCGTACTCGCCAACTACGCGGCGGGTGTTGTTGTGGGCAAGGTAGGAGCTTCCACGGCGTCTGTTCAGGAAATTAGGACTCAGATTGAGGCATTTCCGCCGGAAATGGCTCTCTGGCGATAGCGTTATTTTTGACAGCGCTCATTGAATCTATCTGACAGGCAGATACTTTTTTCCAGAGCATTTTCAAAGTGAAAATCGAGAATTTTTTGCACGAAAACGTTTCACGTGAAACTATGTTGATGCGATTTGCGACTGGAACTCTCTGCCTGTCAGAATCCTGTATCCTGCCTCGCAGGGAACTCCTCTGCCAGAGTTTACGTCGCAAGCGAATTGTGATTGCATCGGATAGTGCGGGCGTTATAGCGGTACCTCATGACACCAGGCTCCGCGAGCTATTTCAGAGGGGAGTTGTTCGGAGAGGTCGGTGGAGGGGGCGCGGATTTGTGTGTTTTTGGAGCAGAAAGAATACGTAGGGTAAGCCTCGGAGTCATTCCCTTTTGAAACGTCTCATGAAGTCAGGGGAATAGAGGGCCTCCGCTCCGGCGAAGGCTTGAAACCCGCAACCGGAATAGGTATTCCGGCTGGAAGGATTTTCCCTTGCAAAACGTTCCGGCTGCTCCAGCTGTGGAGGTAGCATGCCTATTAAAATTCCTGCTGAACTTCCCGCCTATAAGGCGCTGGACAATGAAAACATTTTCGTCATGACTGATGAGCGGGCGGAACGCCAGGATATCCGCCCTCTGGAAATCGTCATCGTTAATTTGATGCCCACTAAGATTTCCACGGAAATCCAGCTACTGCGCTTGCTCGGCAATTCTCCTCTGCAGGTTAACATTACACTTCTGCGCACGGCCGAGCATATTTCGAAACATACACCTCTGCATCATCTGGAGCGTTTTTATCAGACTTTTGATGAAATATGCGATCGTTCCTTTGACGGTATGCTGGTAACGGGGGCTCCGGTGGAGCATCTTCCTTTTGAAGAGGTGGACTACTGGGAAGAGTTGCTCCGGATTATGGAATACGGCCGTCGCCATGTGTATAGCTCGCTGTATATCTGCTGGGCGGCCCAGGCCGCACTGTATCATTTTTACGGTATCCCGAAGCGCGGTTTGCCGCTGAAGCTTTCCGGCATTTTTGAGCACCGGGTACTGCGGCCTTCCTGCCGTCTGTTCAGAGGTTTTGACGACGTGTTCCGCGTTCCGCATTCCCGACATACGGAAGTTCTCGCCGAGGATATCGCAAATATTCCGGATCTGGAAATTTTGGCGGAGTCGGATGAGGCCGGAGTTGCCATAGTGGAGTCGCGCGATCACAGCCAGGTTTTCATGACCGGGCATCTGGAATATGAGCGTGATACCTTGGATGGAGAATACCGTCGGGATCTTGGTAAAGGGTTAAATCCCCGCATACCCGCCCATTATTACCCGAATGATGATCCCGAACGAATTCCATTAATGAACTGGCGCGGCCATGCCCATCTGTTCTACTGCAACTGGCTGAACTATTATGTGTATCAGGAAACACCCTATCAGCTTCAGAATCTGTGCCAGACGGTATAATATGGTATTTCATGCGACATGAAATACGAGATGACAACATACCCGGAACAGTTCCCGGAAGGAGAAGCGTCATGAATCAGCATCTGGAAACTTTGGCCGTTCATGGAGGGCAGACGCCAGATCCTTCCACATTGTCGCGAGGGGTGCCTGTACATCGCACCACAGCCTATATGTTCCGTAATGCGGAGCATGCCGCACGTCTGTTTGGACTGGAAGAACCTGGCAACATCTATACCCGGCTGGGAAACCCCACTCAGGAAGTTCTGGAACGGCGTATGACTCTGCTGGAAGGAGGAAGTGGGGCCGTTGCCTTCGCATCCGGTACCGCTGCGATTTTTTCCGCGCTTATCAATATTGCAGGGCAGGGGGATGAAATTATCTCTGCCAGCAACCTGTATGGCGGCACCTACACCATGCTGGATGCCATTCTTCCCCAGTTTGGTATCAAAACCCGCATGGTTGACATTAATGATTTCAGCGCAATGGAAGAGACCATCAATGAGCGCAGCCGCGCGGTATATGTGGAGGCCATTGGCAACCCCGGTCTGGATGTGGCCGATCTGCAGCGCACGGCAGAGCTGGCGCATGCTCATGGCCTGCCGCTGCTTGTCGATGCCACCTTTGCCACGCCCTGCCTGTTGCGCCCGCTGGAGCATGGCGCGGATGTGGTCATTCATTCACTGAGCAAATGGATATGCGGACACGGTACGGCCATTGGTGGCATTGTCGTGTCGGGCGGGACTTTTCCCTGGGGAAACGGATGCTTTGAGCTTTATGATCAGCCTGATACCGGATATCACGGCCTGCGCTGGGGGCATGATTTGCCGGAAGGTTCGGATCCTTTTCTGCTGCGTTTGCGCACGGTGCCTTTGCGCAATCTTGGTGCCTGCGTTTCGCCCGACAATGTCTGGATGTTTCTGCAGGGCCTGGAAACGCTTCATTTGCGCATGGAACGCCATTGTGAAAACGCGCTGGCCGTGGCTGAGTTTCTGCGGGATCATGCGGCTGTGGACTGGGTTCGCTATCCGGGCCTGCCCGGTGATCCGTCCCATGAGCTGGCATCGCGCTACCTGCCGCATGGGGCGGGCGGCATGGTCGTATTCGGAGTAAGGGGCGGCAAGGCCGCTGGGCAAAAACTGGTGGACGGGCTGAAGCTTTTTTCCCATCTGGCTAATGTAGGCGATGCCAAGAGCCTGGTCGTCCATCCCGGCAGTACAACGCACTCCCAGCTCAGCGATGAGCAGCAGCTCGCGGCAGGGCTGCGGCCCGAACTGGTGCGGC
>JAEXGX010000456.1 GCA_023450535.1 Pseudomonadota bacterium
CACGGAAGACCCCATACGCCAGCAGAGCCACATGGCGAAAAAGTGCATCGGCGTGATTTCCGGCTTCGGCCTTGCCTCATATGCCCTGGCCGTACTGGCCCTTGTCCGCCATATTCGGGAACAGGGGCGGATCTCTCCTGCTGTTGAGATCTGAACCCTTATCCATATTAACAAAACATCTTACGGAGACAGCATGTATTCCACCACCGACTTCCGCAGAGGCCTGAAAATCGAACTGGACGGCACCCCTTTTGAAATCGTCGAATTCCAGCATTTCAAGCCGGGCAAGGGCGGGGCCATGGTCCGCACCAAACTGCGCAACATCCTCACCGGCCGCCTTGTGGACAACACCTTCCGCTCCGGCGAAAAGGTAGGCCGCCCCGATATGGAACAGCGCGACATGCAGTTCCTGTATCATGACGGCGACGACCTCATTTTCATGGATCTCACCACCTATGAGCAGCTCCACCTCAAGGAAGAAGTGACTGACGGCAAATCCAGCTACCTTCTGGACGGCCAGCAGTGTCGCGTATTGCTCTACAACGGCGAACCCATCGACATCGAAATTCCCCTCAGCCTCGTGCTCAAGGTCGTGAAGACCGAACCCGGCGCGAAGGGCGACACCGTTTCCAACGTGACCAAGCCCGCTACGCTGGAAACCGGCGTGGTGGTCCAGGTGCCTATCTTTGTCAACGAAGGCGACATGATCAAGGTCGATACCCGCAGTGGCGACTACCTCGGTCGTGAATAGCAACACCGGATATCTGAGGGGAGCTTGCGGCTCCCCTATTCGTCTCAGAGCAGTTTAATCAGGAAAATATGAACGGGCAGAAACTCATCCGCGAACTCACGGGACTTTTCTTCATCTTCTGCGGGCTGTTGATCCTCCTCAGCCTGTGGTCCTATGACGTAAAAGATCCTACGCTGAACCAGACGGTCAGCGGCGGCGCGGCCATCAAAAATTCCGCCGGACTTTTCGGCGCCTGCCTTGCGGGGCTTCTGACGGATGTATTCGGTTTCGCCTCGTATCTATGGGCGTTATTTTTTCTGGGCATGGGCGCAGGCCTCATGACCCGCTTCTTCATATTGCCCTGGTACCGCTGGATCGGTTATCTGCTGCTCGCGGCCTGTCTGCTCACCGCTTCCGAGGCATGGAACATCGGCATCAAAGACGTGCGAGGCGGCGGCTTGCTGGGGGCATGGCTCTACGCCAGAAGCGACCAGGTTTTCAGCCCTGTGGGGTCTGCTCTGGTTTGGTTCTTCGCGCTGCTGGCGGCCATGGAACTTTCCTTCCGTATTTCCTGGCTGGCGCTCACGAGCCGGGGCGTCAAGGCCACAGCCGATCAGGTGAAAAAACTGCCCAAGGCCAAACTGCCCTCTCTGCCCGGCAAACGCAGCAGCGGGCTTTTCTCTTCGCCGGACAAGCCCGAGACCGGCTCCGGAAAATTGAAGCTGTTCAGTCTCAGCTTCGGCCGGAAAAAAGCCCAGGGCATCATTGATATTGAACCCGTGGCAAAGGTCTGCTCCAGGCCCGCCGCACCGTCGGCCGCCGCTGCTCCGAAAGCGCCTCCCGCCGGACACGAAAGTGTGGAAAACGCCGCCCCTGAAGCGGACGCACAGCCCGCCGCGAAAAACGCGGAAGGGCAGCCGAACGCTCCGGCAGCGACTTCCGCCCGTGAAGGCTCTGCCAACGCCCCTTCCGCCAAATCCGAAAAAACGCCGCCCAGAAAAGAAAGCAAGGGCTTATTCGGCTTCCTGCATGGCGGCGGAAACGGTACCGCCTCTGAAGAAAACGTGCGTCTGCCCTTGCCGTCCCTTGACCTGCTGGCTCAATCCTCCAAGGAGGAAAGTGCGCAGAAGCCGGATCATGCCTTGCTGGAAAGCAAGGGCGCAGCGCTCATGGAATGCCTGCAAAATTTCGGCGTCACGGCGGAACTGGCCCGCATCAGCCCCGGCCCGGTCATCACCCTGTTTGCCTTGCGCCCCGCGCCGGGCGTCAAGGCCGGGCGCTTTGCTCCGCTCTCGCAGGATATCGCCATGAGCCTCAAGGCAGAGGCGGTACGCGTGCAGGCTCCCATTCCCGGCACGGATACCGTGGGCGTGGAAGTGCCCAATGACAAGCGCGCGGTCGTGCGCTTCCGGGATATTATTCAGAACGACGCCTTCCGCGGTGCTCCGTCCCTGTTGACTCTGGCCCTGGGCAAGGACATCGCGGGCGCGCCGCGCACCGACGACCTGGCCAAGATGCCCCATCTGCTGCTGGCCGGAGCCACCGGGGCGGGCAAAAGCGTCTGCCTGAACGCCATTCTGCTCAGCCTGCTGTACAAGGCGCGGCCCGACGAGGTGAAGCTGTTGCTCATCGACCCCAAGGTTGTGGAATTTCAGGTGTATGACGATCTTCCCCACCTGGTGCACCCGGTGGTGTCGGATATGGAGCTGGCGCGCAATGCCCTGATGTGGGCCGTGGATGAAATGGAGCGGCGTTATGCCCTGCTCAACCTGCTCAGCGTGCGCAAGCTGGACGACTACAACCACAAGATTCGGGAAATGGACGATCCACGCTCGCGTGAAGGGGAAGAACTTGCGCTTCTGCCCTACATCGTCATAGTGGTGGACGAATTCGGCGACCTTATCCTGAACAAGGGCAAGGAAATTGAAAGCGCTATCGCCCGGTTGGGCCAGAAGGCCCGCGCGGCGGGCATCCACATCATCCTCGCCACGCAGAGCCCGCGCGCCGACGTAGTGACAGGGCTGATCAAGGCCAACCTGCCCAGCCGCATCGCCTTCCGTACCTCCGGCCCCACGGAATCGCGCATCATCATCGATCAGGGCGGGGCAGAGGCCCTGCTCGGCAACGGGGACATGCTGCTCAAGGCCAGCAACGGCATACTGCACCGTTTGCACGGTGCCTATGTGAGCGACGCCGAAGTCGAAGCCGTGGTCGAACACTGGAAGTCCCTCCAGACGCCCGACTACAAGCTGGACTTCCACGAATACGGCGACAGCCGCCCGGATGGAAACTTTGGCGGAGAACGCGGCGAAGGCGGGCCGGAAAAGAACGACGTGCTTGATGACCCGCTGTACGCGGAAGCCGTCCAATTCGCGCGGGAAAAGGGCTTTATCTCCATTTCCAAGCTCCAGCAGCGCTATCGTATCGGCTTCAACAAGGCCGCGCGCTTTGTGGAGCAGATGGAACAGGACGGCCTCATCGGTCCCCCCGCGCCAGGAGGCAAAGCCCGCCAGGTAATAGGGTAAATTCTTTATTATGTGGGGGGAAGGGGAACTTTCTGAAGAAAGTTCCCCTTCCCCCCCACGCCCCCCTACCCTTCAAAGACTCTTATTTGCGGGAGGGGCGGAAAAACTGTCAACGTATGCCGGAGCCACCATGCTGATACTGGACGGAAAAGCCACTGCCGCCGAAACCCGCGCGACCCTCAAAGAAGAAATCGCGTCCCTTTTGCCCCGCGCCGGACACGAAACCGGGCGCGCGCCCGGTCTTGCGGTGATCCTGGCTGGGGACGACCCGGCCTCACAGGTCTATGTGCGCAACAAGGAAAAAGCAGCGCTGGAAGTGGGCATGAACGCCCGTACCCTGCGCCTGCCCGCCACAGTATCACAGAAGGAACTGGAAGACGTCATTGCGGGACTCAACGCCGAAGACGAAGTAGACGGCATTCTGCTGCAACTGCCCTTGCCGCGTGGTCTGGACGCCGACGCCTGCATTGCGCGCATCAGCCCGGAAAAGGACGTGGACGGCCTCACGCCCCATAATCAGGGTCTGCTGGCCCTTGGACGGCCCGGCCTTCAGCCCTGCACACCTGCCGGCGTCATGCGTCTGCTGGATCGTTACAACATCTCCACCAGCGGCAAAAAAGCCGTGGTCGTGGGGCGCAGCAGTCTGGTGGGTCGCCCGCTGGCGCTGTTGCTCGGCGCGAAAGGCCGTGACGCCACCGTAACCATGTGCCATTCCCGTACAGCCAACCTCGCGGAAGAATGTCGCTCTGCCGATATCCTGTGTACGGCGCTGGGCCGCCCTCGTTTCATCACCGCCGATATGGTCAAACCCGGCGCGGTGCTCATTGATGTCGGCATCAACCGCATTGAAGAGGACGGCAAGGCCCGACTGTGTGGCGATGTTGATTTTGCCGCTGTGGCGGATAAATGCGCTGCTATTACCCCTGTACCTGGCGGCGTCGGCCCCATGACCATAGCCATGTTATTGTCCAATACGGTACAGGCATGGAAAATGCGTACTCATATTTGTAACTGCGCACAATAAAACCTCTTCAGGGTAGAATATAACTATATTTCTAGTATTCTTTATCTATTAATAACTTTTGAGCGTCTTTTCGTCAGCAGTATAACTGTCTGGCGGAAAGACACAAAAGTGAATATCCTATATATAAAGCTTGAAAAAAACAAAGCTCTATGAAATAGTTTGTATCGTTTAATAAAGATAAGAGTAGAGAAAAAGGAGGCAGATCATGTCCCACAAATCGTTTAAGCCATTTCTGTTCTGTTTTCCCCTTTGTCTGCTCCTTTTCTCTCTTTTATTCCTTCTCATTCTACGCTATTATAAGCACACTCAGCAAAGTGATATCAACTACTTAACGCTCTCCAAAAGCAAGGAGATCACGGACGCCATCTACGAGCTTCTGTTCAAGACAGAAGCTCTGGCTACTCTGGTCATTCAGGGGAACGGCGAAATACGCGACTTTGACAAAATCGCCCCGGTCATGCTGAACAAGCCCACCATCCGCAATATCCTGCTCGCTCCCGGGGGCGTGGTGACGAATGTTTATCCGCGTTCAAGCAATGAAAGGCTCATCGGCTTTAACCTGTTCGGATCGGGCGACGGCAATCAGGAAGCCGCGCTGGCGCGAGATTCAGGCCGTCTGACGCTGGGTGGCCCCTTTGCGGGAATGCAGGGCGGCGGACAAATCATGGTGGGACGTCTGCCCGTCTACCTCAATAAAAGCGGTGAACGGGAATTCTGGGGTCTGGTATCAGTTACACTCAGCTTTCCTGACGTGCTGGAAAGCGTGCACTTAAACGAGTTGGAAAAACGGGGCTATTCCTGTGAAATCTGGCGTGTTAACCCCGATACCGGCCAGCGCCAGGTCATCCTCTCTACCGGTATGCCCCTTCACCGCCCCACGGAAAAAGAATTTTCCCTTCTGAATGCCCATTGGATTATCAGTATCGCGCCCTCCAGCGCGTGGTATGCTTCGCCCTATTTTTGCGCCTATGTCTGCGGTTCGCTTCTGATCAGCCTGCTGATGGCGATGAGCGTACAAAACTACTATGACATGAAGCGCCTGAAGTGTTCTCTGGAAGAAATGGCCATGAAAGACGCTCTCACCGGACTGCCCAACCGCCGAGCTGCATTTGAAACACTGCGAAAACAGGCTGAAGCCTGCCGCGAGCAAGGAAGTTCCTTTGCTCTGGGCTATCTGGATCTCAACCACCTCAAAAAGATCAACGACTGTCACGGACACCAGGTTGGAGACATTGTGCTTCAGGAAGCCGCCCACCGCCTGCGGAGCGTTCTGGGACGCAAAGAATTCCTCGCCCGTATTGGAGGCGACGAATTCATCACGATTCTATCGGAATCCTATACAACGCAAGCCGCACTGAAACAGCTTTTCTCCGCCATCAAGGAAACTATGAGCCGGGAGCTTCTATTCAAAACATCCCGGCTCGACCTCTCCATCAGCGTGGGGTTCGCCGTATATCCACAGGATGCGGACGATATCGGCAAACTCGCCAGCCTTGCAGATCTGGCTATGTATGAAGACAAGCAACAGGAACATCTGATTTTGGAGCGAAACGACTGTACGGTGAGGTAACATTCATTAAAAATTCCTTTAATTTTCAAATAAAAAAGACTGCTCTTAGAGCTTTTCAACAGTGAAAAGTTCTAAGAGCAGTCTTTTTTATTCAGGCATGTTTTCGCATCAGCGCACATGTTATCAGCATGCCCACATAAACGTGCCGCTCATTTTTCGGCGTTATCTTCATAACCCGCTTCTTCACGAGCCGCTGCATCCACCATTATCCCTGCGGAAATGCCCATAGCACGTGCCAATTTAATGATCATAGATAACCTGGGTTCTTTCATTCCATGTTCAAGATAGTTCAGATAACGCTCATTCACTCCGCTCAATTTTGCAAGCTGGTATTGAGTAATCCCAAGGGAAGCTCTCGTTTGCACGAGAATTTTTCCAAAGGGACAAGGAGGTTTTTTCAGCTTTTCCATAAAGAACATGGTACATGCGTGATTTTTAGGCTTGTACCTGCTCTAAAAAGCAGGTATAGGACCTGAAGTATCGAAATACCAGCATCAGTTCCCATGTTCCCATTTCGTGCGGTGGCATGCGTACCCGCGACAAAACTTCACAAAGAGGCTATTTTTCGGACAGTTAAGCTCTATACCCCGGGACGATCGCTCCCCTCTTTCCCGAACTTGCGGACAGTAGTCTGCTGTCCATTCCTCTGCGGAGAAAGTTGGTTTAAAAAATAGCTACCCGTTCTATCCGGATTTTCCATGAAAATTCACGCTGCCAGACAGTTGCGAAGTGAATGATATTTGTCGCTTGTGTAAGATTCACACGCAAAAAAAAGTGAGTATCGGCGGTATACGCACAAACAACGAAAAAAATGTCTTGTGGATATCCGCAAACATGCGGCTACAGGAAATAGAATCTATGTCCTTAAAGTCTTTTAAAATATTTTTTCTCTGTTTTTCTGTATGTCTGTGTGTTTTCACTCTCCTGCTTTGCATCATTCAACATAGCCGCTACCTGACGCAACAGCGCGAGATCCGCAGTCTGACGTTCTCCAAAAGTAAGGAAATTACAGACACCATCCTCGGACTTCTGTTCAAGACCGAAGATTTGACGACATTGGTTATTCAGAGGGACGGAAAAATATACGACTTTGAAAAAGTTGCTCCGATCTTGCTGAACAATCCCGCTATCCGCAATATTCTGCTCGCTCCTGGCGGCATGGTTTCCCATGTTTATCCTCTGGCCGGAAATGAAAATCTCCTTGGCTTCAATCTGTTCGGGTCAGGAGACGGCAATCGGGAAGCACGGTTGGCACGAGAGACAAACAGCCTGACTCTGAGCGGCCCTTTTGAAGGCGTGCAGGGTGGATGCATAATGACCGGGCGTCTTCCCGTCTATCTCAAGCTCAACGGAGAGCGCACCTTCTGGGGCCTGGTATCGGTCACGCTCAACTTTCCCGACGCGCTGGAAAGCGTGCGGCTGAATGAACTGGAAAAACAGGGTTACGCCTGCGAGCTCTGGCATATTACCCCGGACAACGGAGAGCGGCAGGCTATTTTGTCCTCGGGCCGCCCGCTCCATCAGCCCGTGGAAAAAGAATTTTCTCTGCTCAATACCCGGTGGGTTATCAGTATCGCTCCTTCCCGCGCCTGGTATACTTCTTCTTATTTTCTCATCTACCTCTGTGGAACACTGATCTTCAGCCTGTTGTTATCCTTCTGCATGCAGAACTACGTTGATACGAAGAACTTGAAATGTTCCCTGGAGGGTATCGCCACTGAAGACGTCCTCACCGGACTGCCCAACCGGCGCGCTGTGTTCACGGCCCTGAAGAAACATGAGGACGCGTTCCGTGTGACCGGACGCCCCTTTGTGCTGGGGTATCTGGATCTAAATTACCTGAAAAAAATCAATGACTGTTACGGCCATCAGACCGGGGACGCAGTACTTCAGGAAACCGCCCGCCGCCTGCGGGAAGCTCTGGGAAAAGACGCTTTTCTTGCTCGCATCGGGGGCGACGAGTTTATTGCCATTCTGCCCCACACCTTTGCCTCACGGGAAGCGATAACGCGGATAAGCTCCGCCATAAAGAATGCCATGTCCCGAGAGTTTTTATACCAAAACTGTCGGCTTGCTCTTTCCATCAGCGCAGGTTTCGCCGTGTACCCAGAAGATGCCGAAGACATCGAAACACTTGCCCGCCTCTCCGATCAGGCCATGTACTGGGACAAACAGCGAATGCATCAGGCCGATGCCCGAAGAGAAAAATGCACCCCAGGCACTTAAACTTGAACGATCTGAAACCGGACAAACATGCGCGTGCCGCCTTCCCTTGCGCATATTCCCCCCTTGGCGTAATAAAAAACGGCGTTCTGACCTTGTCCGGACGCCGTTTCGCATTGACTTGCCATTGACTTGCCTGACTCGCCATTGGCG
>JAEXGX010000004.1 GCA_023450535.1 Pseudomonadota bacterium
GCCAGAATCCGTCCGGTAAAGCTGATCGCCATGCCTGCCTTGGAGTGGGGATAGCCGTTTCCGGAAAAGCGCTCATGGTGATCAAGTACGCCATCAATCACCATTTGCGGCAATCCGCCCTGTCCCACAAGATATTCATGTCCCCGGAGCACATGGCTACGGGCTTCTTCCAGCTGCTCGGCCCCAAGTTCTCCCGGTTGATTGAGCACATCCTGAGATATGAACAGCTTGCCTATGTCGTGCAAAAAACCAGCCAGCGCCAAATCAGGAAGGTATTCGGGCAGGACATTCAGCCGATACCCCAATGCCACGGAAAGAATGGCCACATTGACGCCGTGGGCAAAAATATAACTTTCTTTAGAGATGGCTTTCCCCAACAACAGCGCGCTTTCATTGCGGTTTACACTCGCAATGACACCGGCCAGAAACTCACGCAGGGTTGGCAGGGGAAGCTCCCTGTTGCCCAGAACACAACTGGCGGTTTCGCGCGCCACATCCGTCATCCGCGCATAGAGATCCTGCGCCTGGCTGTATTCTCTCGAAATTTCGACCGTCTGCCGGGTACCGTTCGCCTCCCCGCCGTGGGCCAGCACGTCAAATTCCGTCAGAGCTTTCCCCGGCTCGGTCTTGCTGTCGGGCAAACGGGAACGTGCGGGATCGACAAATGCTGTTTTGTAGCCCTCCGCTTCAAGTCGGGAAATTTCTTTTTCTGAAAGAATGTAACCTTCCACGGAGTACGCCGATGAATCCACGCCGTCCTTGCCTTCAAGGTCAACGATGAACATACCGCGTTTCAATTTGGAAATAGGAAGCTGAATTTCCACTATATTACTTCCTTTCTTGAATATATTTTGGAAAAGCTGAAGCAAACCATGCCATTTTCAGAACTGTCCAATTACTGAAATGCACATCTCCGGACACGATCTTCTGGCCCGCAAATTTCACGCCTGAAACCGAAGTTATGCTCTGCGGCCGCCCACCAGGCTGTATGCCGCAACTGAATTGCGACTCTACAGAATATTTTCCAAAAATACTTCCCCAGAACACCTGAAAGTTGAAATGTCTCAGACCGGTCATGGCGGTTATACATGTTAATACAAACTGATATTATATTAACTACCTTAGTTACGCTTCCAAAATATTTACCACGCCAAAAACGCGCCGGATTGCCAGATAATCAATACGGCCATGACCAGATTGAACAGTCCCGCGCTTATGGACGTTCTGCGCAGTTGCGCGTCCAACACGTCGGTTCGCGTACTCACGAACACTGTCTTCGCACTCAAGGCCAGCGGCAAAGCCGCCAGCAGACCGGGCAACAGCATGGAACGCCCGGTGCCCGCGAGATAGGCCGCCCAGCACAATAACCCCACGCCAATCAACGCCAGATGATAGCGCCGCGCGCCCAGAGCGCCCAGGCGCAACGCCAGAGTCTCCTTGCCGCAGGCGCGGTCGTTTTCCATATCGCGGACATTATTCACATTCAGTACAGCTGTGGCGAACAAGCCCGTAGCGCAGGCAGGCAGACCGGGCATCCGGGCCAACGGAGCTTCGGGATAAAGGGCATAAGCCCCGCACACCGCTACCAACCCAAAAAATATAAAGACGAAAAAATCCCCCAGGCCATTGTAGCCATAGGGATGCTTGCCCATGGTATAGAAGAGGGCAGCGGCGATGCTGGCCCCGCCAAGTACGGCGAATGCACCCCAGCGCGCGAGATTGACGCCGAAGCTCGTCCAAAACAGCAGCGCGGCAGACAGTCCGCTCAGGCAGGAAAAGAGCACCACGGCCCGGAACATGGCGCGCGGAGAAATCTCGCCCGAAGACACCGCCCGGCTCGGCCCCACCCGGCCCGCCCCATCAGTACCGTGCATGTAGTCACCGTAATCGTTGGCGAAGTTGGAAAGAATCTGAAGCAACAAGGCCGTCAGCACCGAAAGTAAAAACACCGTCGGACGAAATGCGCCTTCGGCCGCTGCTACCGCTCCGCCCAGAATCACACCGGAAGCGGACAGCGGCAATGTACGCAGTCGTGCAGCCTTTATCCATATTGTTACCATGTCGTGTCTCCTTGGCGGGGGAATGCCGTGCGCTTATTTGGTTCCGCAAGACTCCAGCGCCTGATCGAGCGAAGCCTTGCGTGACATGAGACGGCCGTGATCGAAAAACCAGCGGCGCAGGGTCCAGGCCTCAAGATCGATTTCGTCCAGCTTGCCCCGGCTTTCTTCGCACAAAAACGGCGTCAACGCTTCCACAACATCCTCGGTAGGGAAATACTCACCCTCATGGCTGATCCGCAATAAATCCCCTGCAAGATCCACAGCGCCTTCCACATACCACGAGTTCAGCACCGTGCTCACGGCGTCCAGTGCCGCCGTACCTGCCGGGTACAGAGAAGCGTAGACCTTAATTAACGGAGCACGGCTCATCGGGTCAGCTCCAAAGGCGCAAACGGCGACGCGGGCTCGTCGTTCCCGTCCCCGGCTCCGCAATATCCCTGTTCACGCGCAACCTTCAAGCCTTCGCACAACCCCGCCGCACAAGCGGCATAAAAATCCCTGCACATGGCTCTTGTTTCCCCCCGCATCCGCAACAGCGTCCCGCGCGCGAGGCGCAATTCCGCCCCATCAGGTGCAAGCTCCAGCGCCTTGTCCAAATCTCTTTTGGCCAGCACAACATTTCCGCTCCGCATCAAGGCCAGAGAGCGCAGATACAGACCCCGCGCATGCAGGCGTTTTTCCCGCGGCGTGGCGTCACGTCCGGCATCCAGCCCGGCCAGAGCCTGCAATGCGGCCTGAGGTCGGGCCTGCTCCAGAAGCAGTCCGGCCTTAATCACCTGCAGGGGCCGCATGGAATCAGGCGGCAATTCGTGGGACAGAGCGGCATCCAGAGCCAACAGCAGGGCATCCTGCCGCAAAGCCCGGACATCGTCCCCTGCCAAGTTTTCGGAAACAGATAAAGAGGAGCTGTCCGGACCGGGAGTGCCTCCCTCCTTCTGCTCCTCTTCCCCTACTTCAAAATACGCCAGCAGGAATACGCAACGCAGGTAGTCATACAAAGCCGCCAGATCTTCCTCCGGCAAATCTTCCGATAGTTTTGCCGGATCGTTTTCCCACGTTTCGTCTTGCGACGCGGCCCGAACCAGGCGCTCAAGACCGTACACGGCGCTTTCCATACGATCCACGGCATCATCACGCTGCATCAGCCGGAACAGACGAGGCTTCAGATCCAAAAATGCAGAAGGGGCAGGGGATGCGGGAGCTGTTTCCGGTCCTCCCGTTCCGTCTTCCGGCTCTGGAGGAAGATGCAGCAACGCGGCCAGCGCCCGCAGACGATCCTTATCCATGCCGGACAGGCGCAACTCCGGCATGACGCTCAGCGCGGCGGTAAGTTCATCCAGTTCAGCAAACCAGGCTTTTGCCCGAAGCAAAGAGGCGTCGGCCCCGTCCGCCCGTGCGCTTCCGGCGCACACAGCGAATGTGAGGCTCAACGGGAGCAGAAAGGCGAGCCATGCCGCCGCGCCCCCGGAACGCCTCATCGCGTGAGCGCTCCCTTAATCTTGGCAGCGGAAGAATTAACAGCGCTACGCAACGCATCATTGAGCAGCTCTTCCACCATGCGCGACCCGGGCATGCCGGTACGCTCCTGTGTAGAAAAGAAGGTTTCGCTCCAGGTGCGGTCAGCCAGCTGCATGGAAACACGAAAACGCACTTCCACCTGATACTTGGTGGGATTGATCTCCGTCAGCCAAACCTGAAGCAGTTCACCAGAAAGCGTATATTCCGGCTTAAGAGCCGCTGCACTTTGCGCGTCTTCCGCGTAGAAAGCCTTTACCCCGTGAAGGAGAAGCTCGTCAGCCAGAGAACGACTCACCCATTCCGGCACGGACGACCCGGCCTGAAAATAGCCGCCGTTTTCTCCCATGCGCTGGCCGATCCATACTTCGGGGCGCTTGTCTTCAAAACGCAGCACGGCGAGAGTGGGCGCATAGGGGTCGCTGATCGTTCCCGTAGGCGCAGGCCGATACAGCAAGCGGATGGTGTTGTCTGCGCAACCGGACAACATGAATGTCAGGACGCACATGGCACAGAAAAGCGAAAAAAACGCCGGACGGCGGAGGAACAAAGCACGGAATTTCAGCATGAAAGCCTCCGGAAAAAAATAAAGGAGGGGGGGCAGCACCATCAACAAACAGGCGTCAGCGCGGAAGAAACCGTAATTCACGGGGAGCCGGGGCTGGAGGAAAAACCAGCAACCTCGCACTCTTCTCTCCCACAAGACGCGTATGACCAGCGGTTTATAAAAATACCTTCTTTGCCGCGAACAGGCAATGCCTCTGCATACCCCTGAGTGTCCTTATATAATACACTGTTATTTTTAATTTTTTAACTATATCCAATACATTTTCACCATTTTGAATCAAACTTGTTGACATGCTTACCTCTTCTCTTTAATGCTAATAACAAGCATTATTTTTCGTATATTGATACTTCAAAAGGAGAAAAATATGGACAACATTTCCGGCGCTCCGACTGCACAATTCTCCGTCGGCTCCATCCTCGGACGTACCTGGACCACCATGATGCAGAACCCGGCGGCCTACCTGGGGCTGACCTTTGTGGTCGGCCTGCTCGCTCTGGTCATCAATATCGGGCTGAATCTCGCCAGTCCCGACGTGGGGGCCATGCTGGGAAGCATCGTGAGTATGGTGCTCAATCTCATGGCCGGAGGCGCCATTGTCTATGTGGCGTTTCAGAGTCTGCGCGGCGTCCGCGTAGGCATGAAAGAGGGGCTGGCCTATGCTGCAAGCCGCATTGCGCCGCTGTTCCTGGCCGCACTGGTGCTTGGATTCGGTATCGGTGTCGGTATGATTCTGCTGATCGTGCCCGGCCTTATTCTCGCCTGCGCCTGGATTGCCGCTATCCCCGCCTGCATGGTGGAAAATCTCGGCCCACTGGACTGTATCCGCCGTAGTATGGCGCTGACCAAGGGATACCGCATGACGATCTTTGGAGCCGTTGCCCTCATCGGACTGGCCATGATCGCCCTCGGTTTTGTCGCAGGCATCATAAGCGTGGCCCTGCTTTCAGCCTCCGCCTCTTCCCCCGCCGTAACGCTCTTTTTCGTCGCCCTGCTGTCTCTTGTCTTCACCCTGGTTCCGAGCACGCTGTTTTCCTTGCTCACTGCCGTTATGTATGCTGATCTGCGTAATGTGAAGGAAGGCATCTCCAAGGAAAGCCTGGCCGAAGTATTTGATTAGGCTTTAACCATTACAGTACGACAGTGACCGCCATTGCAGCGTCTCCGCGACTTACAGATAGCGATGGAAGAAATATAAACAACCACAGACAGTTCCAACTTTCAAAGTAACACACATAGTAAAGGCCTCGCATTGCGAGGCCTTTACTATTGCAGTAATCACTATATAATAAAATATTCGATCAAATATTAATTTTAAAATACTTTAAATTATATAGTATATACATATAATATTATTCATATAGTATGGGATTAACAAGTTTAAATTATGATTCAATAAAAAATTATATTTTTCTACTTCTTTTTAGCTCTTGATTATCATCAAAATATAGTGCACTGATTTCAAAAATTGGATCATTCAAATTTTTGATGTGTGCTCATGTCAAGTGAAGCAAGGAAATCTATGTTATCTTTACCATAAAATATTTCTTACCGCATGTTAAAAGTTATACTATCACACATTTTTTAAAGAGCTTCTTTCATTTATGACATACTCACTCCAAATCCAGATCAAAATATGCTTCATCTACAGACCGGAAAATAGAATAACAAGGTAAATTATGGTGGATACATGAACTTTAAGTGTTAAAATATCAGTTCTGTCCAGACAGATTATTTTAAATGTAACATGTTCACACCAGTTTTCCTCCCACTGTATATGACAGGAAAAATGTTTTTATCCCGGCCTTGGCAGACAAGTGCATTCGGCACAGCTTGTCCCCGTAAGGAAGTACAATGGAAAGATACATAAACTTTCAGCATATGACAGCCATATCTACGCTTGTTCTTCTCTCACATGCTCAACCCCGTGTTGGAATTCTCCGGCGTCGGTTTTCTGCAATCTCTACGTGAATTTGTTTTAGCTATTCTGGTACCAAGGCTTCCATACCCCAAAAAGTTTGCCTGCAAGGCAACAGGAACTCTCCGCGATAGAAGGAGCGAGAAGATGAAGCTATCCAGCAAAATTTCGTTGAGCATGGGGATACTCACTGTTCTTGTAGGCATCGTAGCCACATTTCTGATGTGGCAGATGACCCGTGTTAACGAGGCAACAATCTTATTGGCCGATAACCGCGTTCCCTTGGTGTCTTTTATCGGTATTGTTAATAATGGCGCTTCGGAATATCGTATTTCAGAAATAGAATATGTCAGAAACAATACCAGTGAAGCCCGGTTGCGCTATCAGGACAGAATGGATCAATACGCCAAAATTATTGAGGAAAACATTAAAAAAGTTGAACCATTGCTCCTGAGCGACAAGGCGCGCTCCACCTTACGCCAATATCTGGATGCGCGCACTGAGTACCGTAACATATCTGCCGACGTGATCCGCCTGACCCGTGAAAATAACATTGATGAGGCCAACGAACTCTTGAGCGGGCTCTCGCGTGATACCTATCAACGCATGAGCGAGGCATTGACAGATCTGACCGCACAGGCACAGATCAATACCAACCTCGTCCGCGACAATGCCGAAGATTCGTATACGACATCGCGCCTGATCGGCATCATTATGACGGTCGTGGCCATGCTCATCGCCATTACTCTCTCCCTGCTGCTGGTACGCAACACCATGCGGCAATTGGGCAAGGATCCCGGAGAACTTGACAGCATCGCCCTTGACGTGGTGGCCGGCAATTACAACGTCGACGACGGCAGGGAGAAAACCGGCGTTTATGCATCCATTGTGCAAATGGTCAACGCACTGAAAGAGAATATCGAGCACGCCCGGCGTGAATCGGAAAACGCCAGCGAACAATCCCGCAAGGCCTTGCAAGCCATGGAGCAGGCCGAGGCCGCAGGCAAGGAAGCCAAGGCAAAGGCCGCAGCCATGCTGGTGGCCGCTGACAAGCTGGAGGCCGTAGGCACGGTGGTCTCCTCTGCCTCCACCGAGCTCTCGGCCCAGATTGAACAATCCGACCGGGGCGCGGCGGCGTAAACCCCACCCGTTTGTTAAAACCCCCCCCCCCAAAAACAAA
>JAEXGX010000085.1 GCA_023450535.1 Pseudomonadota bacterium
TCGGGCATGAGACTGCGTCTGTCCACCAGTTGAAACGCCTCCATAGCCGCAAGTTCAAAGGTTCGGGGATTAACGAAATCTCCGCCGCTCACCAGAGTGTCGGCTTTCAGGCTGGAATGCAGGTTGATGTTTATTTTTGTGGCGTTGTATACAAGAACGGACTCTTCCGCGCTGATCCGCGCTCCGCCCCGCTGTACGCGAGAAGCAAGCAAAGTGTCCCCTTCCCAGTCCGATCCCCAGATTTTGAAGTTCCGCCGCAGTAAAGTCCGGAAGGCCACACGTCGGTTGGGGTACCCTGCGCCAAGGAAGGAAAGATCCGCTCCGTACTCATGCTGTTGCCCTAGCGTTAACTCCAACTTCTTATGAAAATTGGGCAAGGCTGCCATGGGGAGATACATAATATTGGGCACTCCTGCTTCTTCCAGCAGAGAAAGGAACGGTTCCTTTTGAATGACAAAGAAAAAGTCGTACAGCGGGGCGAAAACCCGCCAATAGGAAAAAATACGATAGTCTTCCACGAACCACATGGCACTTGGAACGCCCTCTTTGCGCAGGCGAAGGAGAAGTTGTCTGCTCATGGGAGCCTGAGCGAGAGCCAGCACAAGATCAGGCTCAAAACGCTCTATGCGGGCGTAAATGGCCTGCCCCAGCAGATTGATAAAGGCGTTTTCCAGTTGTTCCGTTCTGCTTTCGGCCACCCGTAGCCCGCGCAGTGCGGCATGGGCGTCATGAAATGCGGGAGCCTCAAAAACATCCACCGTATGACCGAGGTCCGTCAGGGCGGAAGCACAGTAGCGGCCAATAGACAGAGAGCCGCCATACAGCGGCAGAACAACAAGAATGCGCAAGGGGTGTTCCATGTGGTCACATCCTTTCAGGCAAGATTACGCTTGAAGAGCAGAGGTATTACAGAGCTCAGGGTTTGAGTGGAGGGAGGATCCAATCACTTTCATTATACAACAATGTCGCGGCCTCCGTACCGTGCGCGCAGCCAAGGCCAAGATATTCGGCCAATTGGGCACGCAGAGCGTTCTGCACACACGCATCATGCTCGCGAGCACCTGGGCTATAAACGTGGGAACCAGACACATCATGAGCGGACCAGTCTGATTCCTCCCGCCAAATCTGACCCATCTCATCAAATGCACTGTGCAATATACGCACACGCTGCGGAAAATGCCGCGCCGTTTTCCCTTTCCACGCAAGATATGCCAAAAGATCTGAATCAGCGAAGAAGGTGCGACAAGGAACACCCTGCGCACAAGGAGAGCTTTCCACACAGGGCGCACAGGGTAAATCAGTCTGTAAAATGGTATGCCCCAGGCCATAAGGTCCTGTTTCCCAGGCCCAGGCCGAGGAACAAAACAGCCCGAGCACCGGAACACCCAAGTGCGCGGCCAGATGCGCTGTCCCGGTATCCGGAGAAAGCAGAAGGTCCAAGCCGCTCAAAACATCAGCCAGAGCAGCCCAATCAGTTTTTCCCGTGAGATCCCGACAAGTTTCCATAATAGTTCCGGGCAGCCGCGCCATAAGTTCGCGTGCGGCGGGATGTTCCTTTGTCGTGCCAAGCAGATACACCGGGCATTTCCCCGCACCACCCAGTCGTTCTACCTGAATACGGGTCAACAAGGCCAGTGCTTCCGGCGGCACAGAGCGGTGCCAAATCTGCCCTGCCAGTACAATGCCCAGACCTTTTCCTCCTGGTGTAGCAGGAGGATTGACCAGCGCAGGAGAAAGCGGCGCTGGCGCCAGCGCCGCCCAAAAATCGGCGAGGTTCAGCGGGGAACAGCGCCGCTGCGCCATCCAGCGAAAAGCCATACGCATCCAGCGGCAACGCTGCACCTGCCCGGCACGTACGGAATACCCCCGCACTATTTCCGATGGAAACAGGGACACTACGGCTTTGCATAATCCGGCATTGTTCAGAGCGTAGACCTCGTCAAAACTCTCGGCATGCAGCCGCTCAAAAATGGCGCACCCTTCCTCCAGGACCGTTCGGGCGTCACAACCGTGCGCAGGTATGGCATGAACAACGCAACCAGGGTACACAAGACGGGCCAGGCTTGCCAGGCTCCGATCCACGCACACATGGACTTCCCCATCCTGCAGGAGGGAAAGAATCAGACGTTTGCTCTGGACGATGTCGCCAAAGCGCGCCAACTGAATAACAAGCCGTTTCATCATGCCGCAAACTAGCCCGAAATCAGGTTTGCGGCAAGTTCCATCCCTTCGGCATACTTCCCATTGCTCACGCGCCATGCTATATAAGGGAATGCGCTATTATCCCCTGTTTCTCGATTTGAGCCGAGCCGCTTGCCTCGTCATTGGCGCAGGTAACGTGGGCCGCCGCAAAATCTCCACACTGTTGGAGAGCGGAGCCGCAAGCGTTGTGGCGCTGGACCCATTTGTTGACCAGAACGAACTTCAAGTTTACCTTGAAGATTCGCGTTTTCGCTTCGAGCGTCGCATATTCAAAGAAGACGATGCAGCGGGAAAAACCATGGTGTTTGTCTGCACCTCGTCAAGAGAAGCCAATCGTACTGCGGCAGAGGCCTGCCGGGCGCAAAATGTGCTTTGCAATGTGGCGGACGCTCCACGCGAAGGCGTGTTTATTGTACCTTCGCATGTGGAAGTTCCGCCGTTGACGCTGGCGTTGTCCACCGGCGGAGCCAGCCCCGCTCTGGCCAGGGCTTTGAAGGAAGACCTTGAAACTTGGCTGGGGGGGGGCTATGTTCCGTTGGCGCGTTTTCTGGAGAGACTACGCCCCCTGCTGTTGGCTCTGGGACTGGAAAGCGGGCGTAATGCCGAGATTTTTCGTGCGCTTTGCGCGCCTGAATTTCGCGCGGAATTCTGTGCCGCCGTCAGAGCGCGAGATCACGAACGAATGTTGTATTTAACGGAAAGAGTCGTTCCCCTCGCTCTTCACGCTTCACTTAAGGAGTTGCTGAATGGATTGGACTGATGTCCTCTTTCTTCTGACGCTTCTGCTCTATGCCGTGGCGTCGGTAGCTCTGCTGGCCGGCTGCATCGGACGTAGCGGCAAGGCAAAAGGAATTGCCTTGAGTATCAGCCTGGCGTCCTTCGGCCTGCATACGCTGCTTCTTGCCGCAGTCGCGTTTACCGGATGGGAATTGATTGGCCGTAGTCTGTACCTGTTGCCTCTTTCCTGGGCTTTTGTGGGTATTGGCCTCATCATGTGGTTGTGGCAGAAAACAACGGTGCAACTTTTGTTCATTCCCCCCGTGGCGTTTATCTTGCTGATGGTGGCGCTGCTGCTGGACGCTCGGGGAGTTGCCGTGACCGCAGCCATGACCGGACCCGTTTTTGGCCTGCACCTCGTCAGTATCTTCATTGGATTGGGGTTGATGTCCGTCGCGGCAGGCGCGGCTGTCGTCTTTCTCTGGCAAGAGAAAAAGCTCAAGGCAAAAACCAGACTCTCCGGTCTGCGGGATGATCTCCCCTCTATGGCCACCTTGGATCGCATCAACGGTCTGGCTACGCTGGCGGGCTTTCCCTTCTACACCCTCGGAGTCATCTGTGGTTTCGTCTGGGCGGGGCTTGCCTGGGGAAGCATGTTCTCCGGCGATCCCAAGGAACTTATGTCCCTGGCTGTTTGGGCGCTGTATGCACTGCTTTTTCATCAGCGCCAAGCACTCGGATGGCAGGGACGCAAACCCGCGCTTATGGCGTTAGGCATTTTCGCAGCTTCGCTCTTCTCTTTGCTTGTGGTCAATTTTCTTCTTCCCACGCGCCATGCGTTCCAATTCACCCTCTGATCGCCCGCAACGTTGCACATCATGGACTATACCATTCATCTCATAGGCCTGAACCACCGCACTGCGGCGGTTGAAGTCCGAGAACAGTTCGCTCTGACCAATTTTTGTTCTCCGGAAACATGGGCGCTTCCGCCGTGCGACGACATTGCGGAATCCCTGATTCTGTCCACCTGTAATCGGGTAGAAGTGCTCGCCGTAGGCCCCGCAGAGCGTTGCGCGCGCCATATTATTGACCGCTGGAGCGCTGTTTGCGGCAAAACCCCCGAAGATCTTGCGCCCTATATCTATCAATATCAGGAAGAAGAAGCGGTAAAGCACCTCTTTTCCGTCGCCTCCAGTCTGGACTCTCTGGTTCTTGGTGAACCGCAGATTCTCGGCCAGCTCAAGGCCGCCTACCGTAAAGCCACAGATTCCCATAATGCGGGGCTTATTGTGAACCGCCTTTTGCACAAGGCGTTTTCCGTGGCCAAACGCGTGCGAACAGAAACAGCTGTCGCTTCCAGCGCCGTTTCCATCAGTTATGCCGCAGTAGAGCTGGCGAAGCGGATCTTTGACGACATGCCGCAGCACGAGGCGCTGCTCATTGGCGCGGGAGAAATGGCGGAACTTGCGGCCATGCACCTCATTCAGGCGGGCATCCGGCGTATTCTGGTCGCCAACCGCACTCTGGATCGCGCTCGGGAACTGGCCGAACGCATCGGTGGTGAAGCCATAGCCTTTGACGCCATTTTTGAGGTCATGCCACGTACGGACATTGTCATCAGCTCCACCGGTGCGCCTGAAGCCATTATTGGTGCGGAGGACGTGCGCGCCACCCTACGCAAACGCAGAAACAGGCCCATGTTCCTCATCGATATCGCCATGCCACGCGATATCGACCCTGCCGTCAACAATCTGGACAATATTTATCTCTACGACATCGATGATCTCAAGGAAGTGGTCGAAGAAAATCAGGCTCAACGCCGCGCCGAGGCGCTCAAAGCCAAGGGTATTGTAGAGGAGGAAACCGAAGCATTTGCCGAATGGCTGCAATCCCTGGCGCTCCAGCCTACCATTGTGGATCTGGTAAAACGCGGTGAAGATATCATGTCTGAGGAACTCGCGTTGACCTACCGCAGACTGGGTACGGTGGATGAAAAAACCCGGGAAGCCTTGGAAATTATGGCATCTTCTCTGGTGCGCCGTTTCAACCACGCTCCTATTGACTACCTGAAGAGGGGATTTATCGAAGCACGGAAGCACGATCGAGAAATCCGCGCCATCAATACCATCCGTCAGGTCTTTCAGCTTGATACTATCGAAAATGACATCCCCCCCTCTGACACACCCGTGGCAAGCTGAGGGGGATTGACGACTTTTTCAGTGGATCTTGGAAGAGTGACTGGAGGGGCAAGTGAAGCCCCTCCAAGATTTACACGGGGTCATGCCGCAAAAATGTGCCGCTCTGGAGTTCTTGAAAAGCCTGACGCAGTTCTTGTTCTGTATTCATGACAATGGGACCGCCCCAGGCTACACTTTCCTTTACTGCCGGAGCGGCGGCAATCACAAATCGACAGCCCTCATCTCCTGAGCGCAGACGTACTGCGCCACTTTCAGAGAATAATGCAGCTCGCCTGGCCGAAATCTCCCTCTCGGCCGTATGGGCTCGGGAAAATAGCTCCCCCTGAACCGTATAGGCAAACACAGTATCATACTCACGCGGCAACCATTCCCATTCCGCCCCGGGTTCAAGCCGGACGTCAAAAAAAGTCAAGGGGAGATAGTCTCCCCGTGCCACTCCAGGAATTTCCCCATTATGCCCGGAATACTCTCCCGCTACGACGGAAATCTCCGCGCCTTGCTCATAAACAATCGGAATATCTTTCTTATGGATATCATGATACCGCGGTTCTGCCATCTTGTTCTTCGCCGGTAGGTTCAGCCAGAGCTGTAAACCCAACAGGCGGGGGCTCTTCCTTGGCATTTCCTGATGTAGTATGCCACTTCCTGCGGTCATCCATTGGCAGCTACCACTCTCAATGGTTCCCAGGTGGCCAAGGCTGTCCTGATGTTCGATTTCTCCTTCCATCAGATAGGTGAAGGTTTCAATGCCCCGATGGGGATGCATGGGAAATCCGCGTACATAATCATCGGGATTATCTGAATCAAAGGCATCAAGCATCAAAAAAGGATCAAAATTTTCCACTGTCGGTAATCCCAAAACTCGAACCAGATGGACTCCCGCGCCATCTATGGCATTTACTCCGCGTACAATAGATTTAACAGTTCTTTCTTTCATAGCATCTCCATTTGTTTAGAGCGGTTTAACTTTGAAATTATACATGACCAGGACCCAATGTTCTGGCCCACAGGTTTTACGGCTCCACCGAAGCTACACGCCGCAAGTGAATTGCGGCTGCTCCGGCTTCGCGGCGGAGTCTCGCTTGACTCGAATCCGCGAACAAGACAAGAATCGTCGTTTCCTTCTTTATCCGTAAAGTGCTTCACGCAACAACTAAAAACGGCATGAATTCACATCCATTTCGAAACCAGTACAAAGTCACCCAGCGGGCACCGGCAAGGACGTACAAGAACAAGATGCAGTAAAGTATAAACAGCAAAGCAAATTTTTAATTCAGGAGTAAAACATTTATACCAGGATATTACGTCATAGTCATGTATAATTTTAAATCTAAACTCGCTTAATAAAATATGAAATAATCTAAAATTACATTATCAATTTCCATGATGATTGATTAATAAAATCTTCATCACAGTTTTATCTTTTCAATATTTCAAAAATATCATCCTATATTCCTCAAAAATGAGTATAATTAACTTTCTATAACTATGTAATTCACGTTACGATCCTGTATTGACAAAAAATTAAATAATACACTATATCAACAGTGTGTTATGATTTTTTTGCCCCTGACTTCCCGTACATCACGTTTTTCCGTTGTTGTTAAAAATATTTTTGAAATATTGTATAAATAATAAAAACATAAATTAATACAACCTGTTTCACTAAAACAATAACTTATTAGTAAAACAATGATTTTCAATAGAATAACTTAACTTCATTCAAGTCTGCCTTGAATACATATATTGCTCTTATTATTTGTACAGACTTGATTGGAAGAACAGTATTTTTTGGGCTTCGCTGCCTCCCCAGCCAATTTTGGGAATACGCAAGAAGGACATCAATGTATCATCACGTACTACATATTGCCGCTTTTACACAAAATATCGTTTTGGAAAATGAACTGCGTTCATTACCTCCTCTTGAGCAGTTTGAACACGAAATACGAATTGAAAAGGTATTTTCTATTGAAGCTCTTCAATGGGCAGATATCAGCATTATGGAGACCCCTTTGTCATTTTCCTTTTCTGAGCTTCGTGCATGGGCACGACAAGACGCGAAGCTGATCTGTTGCATTGATCCAAAGGAAGAAGAAAACTTTCCTGTTGAAGATATCACCTGTCTTGACGATGTCTGGCTACGCCCTGTACGCGCGCCGCGTATCCGGTTGAGGATGGAAAACCTGCTGAAGGAAATCAAGCTGAACTGTGATGCACACCTGCATTTGAACTGGTTGAACACACTGATCGACAGCATACCAGATCTTGTCTGGTTCAAAGATATCAAAGGCGCTCACCTCAAGGTAAACAATAGCTTTTGTCGAGCCGTGGGCAAAAGTAAAAAACAGATTGAAGGACGCGGACATTATTATATTTGGGATTTGACGCCGGATGATTATGCCAAAGGAGAGTTCATTTGTCTTGAGTCAGAGACTCTCACTATGGATGCGGGCAAAACCTGTCTCTTTGACGAAAAGGTCAAGCTCAAACAGGGTATGCGCCAATTCAAAACCTACAAAAGTCCTTTGTTCGACTCAGACGGAAAAATTTTGGGAACAGTGGGGTTTGCACACGATGTAACCAATCTGCTGAATATGGATATCGAACTGGAAATACTCATCAGTGCTATGCCTTTTCCCCTTCTGTTGTGCAGAGAAGATGGTAATATTGCCCAATTAAACCAGAGATTCATAGAGTTTTTTGGGGAAAAGAAGGCTGATGTGATCGGAGTATCCTTTGAGGCATGGAAAGAAAAAGTGCTTGACATGGAAGTTTCTTCCACTAACAGCTATACGTATGCTCGGTTCAAAAACGGGAACGACACTCGCTTTGTTCACATTGTTGAAGCGGATCTGCGTGATTTTTTTGGAAGCAAGGTAGGACAACTCTGTGTATTCCGTGACGTGACAGCGGAAAAATTACTTGAAGCCCATATGTGGCGCAATGCAAATACGGATGCGCTCACCGGCCTTGCCAATCGCCATGCCTTTGAAGAATTTGTCCTGAAACAGCGAAACCATTCTCTTTTGCATCTCTTTTATATTGATCTGGACAATTTTAAAATAGTGAACGATCGCTATGGGCATCAATTGGGAGATGAAGCACTTAAAACAATGGCTCACACCATAAGAG
>JAEXGX010000100.1 GCA_023450535.1 Pseudomonadota bacterium
CCTGTTCCCCTTCGGCTGGGGCGAGCTGTGGGGCGTGGCCGACCGTACCGACTACGACCTGACCCAGCATCAGACCGTGTCCGGCAAGGATCTGACCTATTTCGACCCCGAGACTAACGAGCGCTACATCCCCTATGTGGTGGAGCCGTCTCTGGGCGTGGAGCGCAGCGTGCTGGCCGTGCTGGTGGACGCCTATGACGAGGAGGTCGTGGACGAGGCCAAGAACGACGTCCGCGTGGTGCTGCACCTGCATCCGGCGCTGGCGCCCTACAAGGCTGCGATCCTGCCCCTCAGCAAGAAGCTCAGCGAGCCCGCCCGCAAGATCTACGAGGAGCTCAGCAAGGAGTGGATGATCGACTTCGACGAGACCGGCTCCATCGGCAAGCGCTACCGCCGCGAGGACGAGGTGGGCACCCCCTACTGCATCACCGTGGACTTCGACACCGTGGGCGACGCGGAGAAGGCCGGCGACAACTGCGTCACCGTCCGCGAGCGCGACTCCATGGAGCAGGTGCGCATCCCCATCAGCGAGCTGAAGGCGTATCTGGCGGAGAAGCTGGCGTATTAAAAAGGCTGGCGCAAAATCTGACGATTTCATTGCCAAAAAGGATAAGGAAAACTTTCGCAAAGCCTCCCCTTACACAGGGGAGGCTTTCATGAAAAAAAGAGCGGACGCATGTCCGCTCTTTCTCTTACTCTCTTTTATCCGATCAGGCTCTCCTGTCCGCCGTCGTTGGTCCCATGCTCCGGGATTTTGGCGATCAGCGTCCGGTACAGCCGCCGGAAGAAGGCCAGCGTCACAAACAGCGACGCGATCTCCGCCAGAGGGAAGCTCCACCACACCAGATCGTCATTGCCGATGGTCTGGCCGTACCGGGCCAGCACATAGGCGATGGGGATCAGGAACACCAGCTGCCGCACGATGGAGGTGACCATGGAATACATGGATTTTCCCAGTGCCTGGAAGGAGCCGCCCAGGGCGATGCAGGCCCCGGCGATCCAGAAGCTGAGGGAGATGATCCGCAGGGCAGGAATGCCCACCGCCAGCATGGTATCGGTGGCGTCAAAGATCTTCAGCAGCGTGCCGGGAATGGCCAGAAACAGCGCCATGCCAATCAGCATGATAACGGAAGCGTAGATGGCGCTGCGCTTGATGGCCTCCACCATTCTGGCGCGGTTCTGCGCACCGTAGTTGTAGGCGATGATGGGCACCACGCCGTTGTTCAGGCCGAACACCGGCATGAAAATGAAGGAGTTCAGCTTGAAATAGATACCGAAGGCGGTGGCCGCCGTCTCATGGGCGGAGTGATAGGTGATGAGGATCTTGTTCATCAGGAAGGTCATCACCGAGCCGATGGCCATCATGATCACGCTGGGCAGGCCGATGGCATAGATGCTGCCGATGAGCCGCCAGTCAGGCCGGAAGCCCCGGATGCGCAGGGTGATGTCCTTGTTCTTCTTCACGTTGAAGTAGGCCGCCAGCGACATGCCGCAGATCTGGCCGATGACCGTGGCGATGGCCGCGCCTGCTACGCCCATGTCGAACACGAAGATGAACACCGGGTCAAGGATGATGTTGATGATGGCGCCCAGACCCTGGGTGTACATGCTCAGCAGCGAGCGGCCCGTGCCCTGAAGCAGGCGCTCCAGCATGATCTGGCCGAACAGGGCGAAGGAGCCGCCCATGACGATGTGGAGGTACTGCTCGCCCATGGCGATGATCTCCTCCACCTGGGTCTGGGAGCGGAGGAACGCTCCGGCGCAGGTCAGGCCCAGCACGCAGCTGAGGGCAAAGCCAACAAACGCCAGAAACAGGCCGTTCACCGCCACACGGTCAGCCCGCTCCTGCTCGCCTGCGCCCAGCGCACGGCCCATCAGGGCGTTGACGCCCACCGCCGTACCGGCGCCCAGGGCGATCATCAGGTTCTGGGCCGGGAAGGCCAGAGACACGGCGGTCAGCGACGCCTCGCTGACCCAGCTGACGAACACGCTGTCCACGATGTTGTACAGGGCCTGCACCAGCATGGAGGCGATGATGGGAAGAGACATATTCCAGATGAGCTTGGAAATGGGCATAACGCCCAGCTTGTTTTCTGCTGCCATGATAAGGGTTCCTTTCTGTTCCGTGAATTGCTCAGTAAATTATTATGATACTACGAAGACGGAAGAAATGCAAGGGGGAGACAGATTGCCGGTGATCCTTTTTCGTAGGGGCCGGCGTCCCCGACGGCCCGCCGGTTTACCGAAACATTTCCGTAAGGGGAACGGGGCGTCGGGGACGCCCCCTCTACAAAGCGATATCAAAGGCGCGGCGGGGTGAGGGCACCCCGCCCTACGGAGTTCTATTAGTGGCATGCGTAGGGCGGCCTGCCCTCAGGCCGCCGCAAAGATAAATGTATCTGTATTCCCCTCTTGTTTCCACCTTTCGACAGACACACAATATTTAGTTGTTGACAAACCTTACTGTTTTTCTGTACAATATCAGTTGCGCGTTTGCGCATTTTTCCAAGTCGACTGCGGCGGACTTGCGTCCGCTGTCGAGTACGCACCGCCATGGACACATGTGCGGAGGCGATATTTTGAAGATGGAGGTGTCATGCAATGTTCCGTACCTATCAGCCCAAGAAGCGCCAGCGCTCCAAGGTACACGGCTTCCGTAAGAGAATGGCTACCAGCAATGGCCGCAAGGTTCTCGCCCGTCGCCGCGCCAAGGGCCGTGCCCGCCTGACCCACTGAGGAGAGGCGGAAAGTGCACCCCAAACAAGCTTAAATAAGCCAGGGACGGTGGAAGGGAAAACTGCCGTCCCTGTTGGTATTTGCATTTTTGGAAATGCGGGGATCTTTTTCAAAGCCTCCCCTGTGTAAGGGGAGGTGGCACGGCGTAAGCCGTGACGGAGGGGTTGACCGATAATCGACAATCCCCCAGTCGGGACGTTAAGAAAACATGCCGGTGGCATGTTTTTAGTCCCGATCTCGGCGGCTATGCCGCCGTAGCATCCATCTTGTTTTCCACCGCACTGCCAAGAATACAGATTCCCACGCCAGTGACATCGGTCACTGACTCGGAATGACAGGTAATGTACCCCGCAAAGGAGAAACCATGAAGGCTGCCGTGACCGTAAAAGAAAATTATGTGTTCCGGCGCATTTACCGGAAGGGCAAGTCCAGCGTGCAGCCCTGTATGGTGGTCTAC
>JAEXGX010000105.1 GCA_023450535.1 Pseudomonadota bacterium
TCGTTCCCGTAAGCCGTTCAGGAGGAAAATAATGATAAATAAACCTTCGATCCTGGTCGTGGACGACGATATCGGCCACCGCCTCATGCTGGAAGCTCTGCTTGGCAAATGGGGATATCAGGTGCAAAGCGCAGCCAACGGTGTACAGGCCGTGGAAAAAATCAAGGAAGGCCCCTTTGATGTCGTGCTCATGGATATTCGTATGCCGGACATGGACGGCATCACCGCGCTGAAGGAGATCAAGAACTACAACCCCGCCGTGCCGGTGGTGCTCATGACCGCTTATTCCGCCGTGGAAAGCGCGGTGGAAGCGCTCAAGTCCGGAGCCTATGACTACCTGCTCAAGCCGCTGGATTTCGACGTGCTCAAACTGACTCTGAACCGAACACTGGAGCACAGCCAGCTCAAAGCGGAAAACTCGCAGTTGCGCGCGGAAACACGGGGAAACCGTACCATTGTGGGCAATTCCCCCGCCATCCGGCGTATGCTGGACATGATCGAAACAGTGGCCCCCTCGGAAGCCACTGTGCTTATCACCGGAAAATCCGGCACCGGAAAGGAACTTGTGGCCCGCTCCATCCACCAGCTCAGCGCGCGTAGCGACGGCCCCTGGGTGGCGGTCAACTGCGCCGCGCTATCGGAAAACCTGCTGGAATCCGAATTGTTCGGCCATGAAAAAGGCGCGTTCACCGGAGCGGACAAACGCCGGGAAGGACGGTTTCTTCAGGCTTCCGGCGGTACGCTCTTTCTCGATGAAATTGGTGAAATCCCCTTGCAGATGCAGGTAAAACTCCTGCGCGCCCTGCAGCAACGGGAGATCCAACGCGTCGGGAGCGACGAAACAATCGCGGTGGATGTGCGCATCGTGGCGGCCACCAACCGGGATCTTCTGGAAGAAGTCCGAGAAGGACGCTTCCGCGAAGATCTCTATTACCGACTCAACGTAGTCAGCATCGCGGTTCCCTCACTTGCGGAACGGAAGGAAGACATCCCCCTGCTCGCCCAGCATTTTCTGAACATCCACGGTCAACGTAACCGCAAGGAAATCAAGGGTTTTACCCCTCTGGCTATGGATATGCTGATCCGCTATGACTGGCCGGGTAATGTGCGCGAGCTGGAAAACGCGGTGGAGCGCGCCGTGGTGCTGCTGTGCGGACAGTATATCTCTGATCGGGAACTGCCGCAGGCCATTGTGGAAGCCTACCGCCCTGAGCCTGAAACTCCCGCGCCTTCGCATATGGAGCGAACGGGGGAAACCCGGGAATTTCCATCCTCCCTGGTAACGCTGGAAGACATGGAACGGGATTTCATCATCAGGACAGTGCGGGAATGCGGCGACAACAAAAGCGAGGCCGCGAAACGGCTGGGGATATCCCGCAAGACGCTGCATACCAAACTCAAGCTCTATGGGCTGTCTTCAGGAGGCGAGGACTAGCGCGGCGTTATATTGAACTTGTTCCCAGAGCAGGGTGTACTCCTCCGGCACAGTGCCGGAGCGACAGTCTTGCCGCTCCAAGGCTGTTGATAAAGTCCGCAGCCTCGAAAATTGCGAGTAGATTGAGGCTTAGTCGCGCCGTAAAACGAACAATTTTCGTGCCTTCCGTCAAGCCGATTTGCGGCTTAGACGGCACAAACTCCGTAAAGCGCAGTACCATGCCGGAACTGCTCGCATCGTAGTCCCGGCTGCACAGGCTCATGTAGCGCACTCCGGCATACGGCACGATATCCAGAAGGGATGTCTCAACGCGGTATTCCGCGCGAAAGCCGGCCTGCCAGACTCCGGCGTCGATATCGGCATCAAGGCCCGGCATGTCCATAAGCCGATCAATATCCTGATACATTTTCGTTTCCGCATCCAAGAGCACCTCATCGATTCTCTGACCGATTTTTCCAAAGGAATATCCGGCTGATATATTGTAGTTTCTCTCCTTTAACCTCAATTCTAGTCCTTGCATTTTGGTATAGATGAGATTTTGATCCATATTTGTGCACAAAACAACGAATTCATCACCACCTATTCTGTGTATATCATCAATTGTGAAAGTCTCTTTGAGTTCATTTACTATACATATCAGCATAGCATCGCCAGCAGAATGTCCTAGAGTGTTTTGCATCTGAAAATATCTACTGTCCGGATCCTATGTTCTGGCCCGCAGGTTTCACGCCTCCGCCAGAGCTTTACGCCGCAAGTGAATTGCGGCTACTCCGGCGTCGCGTCGGAGTCTCGTCCTGCTCGACTCCGTAGAGCATTTCAATGGCAAAATGCTCTAAAGTGTTATTCAGTTCATGAATTCCGTTCACATCAATATAAATACAACATAACTTTTCATTCACATCGTGTTGATATTCAACGATATCTTTTTCGTAACTGTTATGTTTTTTTAATTGGTCAACATATCGATACTGCCCATTCGTTGTAACGAATTGTAGGAGTTCATATTTTTTATAGAAATCAACAAATCATTTGCCACTCTTTCGAGTGCTTTCCTATGCTTTTTTCTGGCATCCACATTAGCCGCAATCAGTACTCCCAACATTTCTTTACTGGAATCCACCACCGGCACGGCTACGAACGAATGAAACGTCTCACCCAACAAATCCTCATACAATCGGTATAGACAGTAACAGCATCGAAACCGTATTATTATAAATTTTATTTATCCTCATTTAATGATTTGTATAATGCCCAGATTTACGGTTTCAATAAAAATTATCCAATAAATTATTCATAATCATCTCCCTATAAACAGTACCGTGCGATCATTGTTCCACGGAGGATTGAACGGCTTTACGCAATTCTCTGTACAACATGTCGACATCCACGGGTTTTGGAACAAATCCGGACATTCCCACCGCCTCTGATGCGTCCACATTCTCCTGAAAGGAATTCGCCGTCATGGCGATGATGGGAACGGTGCGGGCGTCGGGCCGGTTCAGCGCCCGAATGGCGACAGTCGCCTCCAGGCCATTCATCACCGGCATCTGAAGGTCCATGAGAATCGCCTGAAAATCGCCGAGAGCGCTGGTCTCGAACATCTCCACCGCCTGCGCCCCATTTTCGGCCCGCCGCACCTCAACCCCCTGAATCCGCAACAGCTCTATCGCAATTTCGGCGTTCAGGTCGTTATCCTCCGCCAGCAGGATTCGGGTGCCATGCAGAGATTGCTCTTCCGCCGTTTTTTGCTCCGACTGACTACAAGGGGCTACGGGCAATGTAATGGTGAAATAAAAGGTACTGCCCTTACCAAGCTCGCTTTCCAGAAGCAGTTCGCCGCCCATCAGATGTACTATGCTCCGGCAGATGGGCAACCCCAGGCCAGTGCCCTGACTTTTGGAAATGTTATTCCCAAACTGCTCAAAACACTGAAAGGCCTTTTCCTGGTTTTCAGGAGAAATGCCTACGCCGGTATCCATAACCTGGATGGTCAGCGCCTGCCCACTTTGGGACAGGGGTGCTCCGGAGATACGGAGCACTACGCTTCCCCCCTCGGGAGTAAATTTGAAGGCATTGGACAGCAGATTCAAAATGACCTGCCGCAACCGAACATTATCGCCAACATAGCTTTCCTCGCGCACGTTGCTCTCCACCCGGAAGGTAATCCCTCGGCGTTCCGCGCCGGACGCCAACATGCTCTCGATGGCACTCAGCAACTCATTCATGGAAAACGGGGTACAGCACAGGGTCATCTTGCCGCTTTCGATGCGGCTCATGTCCAGAATATCGTTGATCAGGCTCAGCAAATACCGGGAGGATGACTTGACCTTGTCCAGATTGGACCGGGCTTTTTCCGGCAGGCCGGGAAGCTGCTCCGTCAAATCCGTCAGCCCCACGATGGCGTTCATGGGCGTGCGGATTTCATGGCTCATGCGGGAGAGAAAATCGCTTTTGGCCCGACTGCCCGCTTCGGCCTTTTCCAATCCCAGCTGCATCTTGGCGGAGCGCAAACGAAAATGAAAAATGAGTGCGACAATCAGCAACCCCATTAGTAAAAACGACAGGCCGGTAATGACGGCAAGCATAGGGTTGGCGGCCATGATTCCCGACAGCGTGATCTGCGTGTCCCCGATGGAGACCATATTCAGGCTGCTGAGGGTCTCTTTTTCAGCCTGAGTCATGTTGGTGACTGTCTTGTTCAAAATGGAAAACAGCGGCGAATCCACCGGGATCGGCACGGCAAAGCCGATATCTATACTGCGGTTGGGCAGGCTTACCTGAACAACGTTAAAGAGGTTTTTCTGCCGGATGATATTTTCCAGATGGGACGACGTTCCGTAAAAGAAGTCGATTTTTCCGCTGTTGACATCGTTTAATCCTTCTTCAGCGCACGCATAGTACAACATCTTTTCCGCTGCGATGCCGGTGGGAAATTTCCGGCCGGACAATATACCGCAGATACGGCCCTCGGACGGGTAGGTGACATTCTTGTTTCGCACCAGGATAGCTGCCGCGCTGACATAGGGCTCCGTGCAGGCCAAGCCGTATCGGGCCGCTTCCTCATCCGAACCCATGAAAAAGCCCAACATATCCGCCCTGCCCTCCTGCACCAGCGTAAGGGCCTCAATGTAGGAGCCGCAGGTCACATAAACAAAGGTCAGGCCGGAAAATACCTTCACCTTTTTCAGCATATCCTGGACAAACCCCTCATGATAATCGTCTATACCCACACAGAACAGAGGATGCCAGTACGTCGGAACGGCAACAGTGACGGTCCTCTTCTTCGTCACATACGCCTGCTCTTCCGGAGACAGGGAAGCATATCCAATGAAATTGGACTCAAAATTTTTCTCATACACCTTTTTCGCAAAATTGGTGTCGGCTGCGTAGATTTTCTCCAACGCCATATTCAGGCCGTCCAGCACTTCCTGATTTTGAGACGTGGTGACGATATAATACTGTTGAGATTCAAACGAGGTAACAGCATAGATATCGTGCGGGATATTGACGTTGTAGCTCAACAGCATATCCACCTCTCGGCTCTGCAGCCTAGCGTATAATCCCCCCGTCATAGAAAGCGTATCGTAGTTATATGTGCAAATTTTGCAGTTCAACTTCTTGTCCTTCAGCCACTGCTTCAAGTGCTCGATGTCTTCAACCGAGCGGTCATATACGCCGATGGTCTTGCCGTCGAGCGTATTCAGATTGTAACTCTGGATGGACGTATCCGCCTTCCGGGCCATCAGCATGGCTTTGGTATAACCGCAACTGTATTTCGGATAGGCGACGGGCAGGCTCTCATCTGTAACATGAAAAGCTCTGCCCATCAGGTCGAATTTTCCGGCCTGAAAATCGGCAAGGACATCACTGGTGGGAACGTATTCGTATTTCCAGCCCGTATATTTGGCGATCTCATTGAGAAAATCCACCACCATGCCTTGGTGTTTGCCGTTCTCTCCATATTCGGTATAGCCCGCCACGATTGGAAATCCCACCCGCATAACCATCTGCTTCGCCCGCTCCTCCGCCGCTGCCACGACAGGAAACAAAAGTACTACGGTCAATACAATGGACAGCCCTCCCATCCAGCACCGGAGACTGGCGTTTCTCTCTTCTCTCACAACATGTTCCATTTCTCCGGCAATTCCGCGTACCGTAGTTTTCATAGAAGCGTCTCCCACAACAAGGGGTTCAATACGTCCGTAGCGATGGACTTAGGGGGAGGATGGGCGGTCATGCCGCGTCCCAAGCGGCAAGCCCTCAACAATGGCATTGTCCGTCATGGCACCGAAGGAACCAGTACGGAGCAATCACTTGTACGACTTCAGGTTATTTGCCCTTGCCACGGACTCCACCTGATACATTTTCAACGAGCTGGCAAAAATCTCGGCGGTGTTCTCGTTCTCCTCCGCCGGGCGGAGGCCATAAAAAAGCCCTGAAACCGAGCGATCCGGCAACAGGGCGGCTATCAGGGCAAATAAAAAGGAGAAAAAGCTATCTAGAGAGAGAGAGAGAGAGAGAGAGAGAGAGACAGAGAGAGAGAGA
>JAEXGX010000138.1 GCA_023450535.1 Pseudomonadota bacterium
TGACGAAGGCGTCTTCCTCATGCAGAACAGCGCCGAATTTGCACAGTTCGGCGCATTTGCCGCAGTGAACACAGTGTTCACGGTCGATCACGGCCTCATTGCCGGAAATGAAGGCCTCTCGGCGGCGGGGCACAGGAGAAAGAAGGATGTGCAGATCCGGCGCGTCCACATCGAGATCGCAGATGACCGCGCCGTGCCCTGTTCCTTCGGCCCCGCCGGACGCCAGATGCGCGAGAGCCGCACACACGGAGGTTTTCCCCGTGCCGCCCTTGCCGCTGATCACGACGATTTCACGCATGAGTTCCTCCTTGTCCGGCCAGTTGCACAAGCCTCGCGGCCAGTGCGCGGAAACGTTTTTCCCAGGCGGGAGAGGTTCGGGCGACAAGTCCGCCTCCGGCGTATTGTTCCGCCGCCGCGCGGTCAAAGGGCAGTTCGGCCAGCAGGGAGAGCTTTTGTTCCGCACACCAGGCGCGCAACGCGGCGTCTCCCGCTTCGTTTCCTTCCATGCCGGAACGGTTCATAACTACGGCAAGAGCCGCGCCACTGCGCGCAAAAGCCGCATGGGCCAGCTTGAAATCATGAAGGCCGAAGGACGTGGGTTCTGCCACCAGTACTACCATGTCCGCCTGTCCGGCTACGGTCATGGCCGGGCAGCTTACGCCTGGAGGCGAATCGAGCAGGGCATCCTCATCGCTTTGGGCCAGCATGGAGTCAAGCCGGGTCAGCAGTTCCCGCAACAAGGGAGGGGTCATGGCCTCGCCGATGCGCGTCCGGCCCATCAGGAAGCGCATCCGCCCCCCGGCAGCAGCAAAACTTCCTTCCTCCAGTACGCCCAATTCGCGCTGGCCGGTGGACAGCGCCCCTTCTTCGGGACAGACCGCGAAGCATCCGCCGCAACTGTGGCACATATCCGGAAAAATCAGCACCTTTTTGCCGAAGCGGGCAATGGCCCGATAGCGGCAGATTTCCTTGCAGGCTCCGCAGGCAGTGCATTTTTCAGCATTCAGCACCGGCACGTCCAGGGTGATATCAGTACGTTCCGGCAGTTCGGGCGCGAGAAAGAGATGCAGATTGGGCGCTTCCACGTCGCAGTCTGCGGCTATGGCCGGGCGCGGCCATAGCGCGGCCAGCGAGGCCGTCACCGTGGTTTTGCCCGCTCCTCCTTTTCCGCTGGCGAATACAATGCGCATGAAATTTCCTTGTGGTTGGAAACGCGGATTGCTTGGAAAGCCGCGTTTCGTGTCCGGGGCAGATTTAATGGCGGCCTTCCTCGTTCGGTGCGTCGGCTGCGGTAACGCTGCCACTGCGGAACAGTTCCACGGCTTCGCCCACAGTACGGCCGTCGAGGTTCTGGCAAATCTGGATGCCCGCCGCCTTCAGCGCTTCAAAGGCTTTCGGGCCGACATAACCGCTGAGCACCACGTCCGCACCCGCATCGGCCACGCGTTGCGCGGTTTCGATGCCCGCGCCCTGCGCCAGCACCTGCGAGGAGCCGTTGTCCAGATACGTGGTGCCCTGAGTTTCGGAATCTATAAGCACGAATCCGGCAGCCCGGCCGAAGCGCGGGTCTACCAGAGAATCGAGGCCGGGGCCTTCACTGGAGACTGCAATTTTCATAGGTCTGTGCTCCTTGGGGAAGATGATGTCGTTGGGTCGGGAGCGCACGTTGGCGCTTTCGGCAATACGCAGAGCGTGCCCGTGCACCAGAGCTTCAGCCACGGCCCGCCGGGCTTCCGTTAGTACACGGCCGAAGGTGTGCCGGGAAACACCCATGAGTTCCGCGCCCTGTTCCGTGGTCATGCCCTCCAGGTCGGCAAGGCGCATGGCCTCCAGGCCGTCCACGGGCAGATCGACCACGGGCAGATCGCGCATGATCACGCCACAGGGCTTGAACAGGCGCACGCGGGGATCTCGTTCGATGAAGCGGCAACATCTTGGTCTGGGCATGGGCTTCTCGGTTACGGTTTGGGTAGGCAGAGATTCCTCTCTGTCTTAGACTGATAACAAACCCCGCTTCGCGGAGTTTGCGCCGTCTAAGTCGCAAAGCGGCTTGACGGAAAGGCATAAAACTCAGTCGATTACGGCGCGGCGAAGCCGTGGCCTGCTCCTGATTTTTGGTACTGCTGACTTTATCAGCAGCCTCAGACAGAGAATCCTCTCTGTCTGATTATGTTTTGCTCTTTTGAGCATAATACCTCTGGCGTAAAGATCAAGCCCCAGGTGAAAGTTTTTCGTATTTTTTTCATCCTCCTGCTTGACTCCTTCCCCTGATCCGGCGCAAATGAATACACTTATCTGCAAAGGAGACAGACATGTCCGAATGTTCCGGTCAGCAGGGTCATGCGTCCATCCCCATGACTCATAACTATCAACTTAAGGTCATTGCCGAGAATTTGTCCGGCGTGAAGCACAAGATTTTCGTCATGAGCGGCAAGGGTGGCGTGGGCAAGAGTTCCGTCACCGTAAATCTGGCTGTGGCGCTTGCCATGCGCGGCAACAAGGTGGGAATTCTGGATGTGGACATCCACGGCCCCAGCGTACCGCATCTGCTGGGCTGCGAGGGGCAGGTGCTCGCGGATGATACGGGCAAGCTGCTCCCGGTGCGCTGTCCTGTGCCCGATGAACCTGCCGGGGGGGAGCTTTCCTATATTTCCATTGAATCTTTTCTGCCGGATAAGGACAGCGCCGTGATCTGGCGCGGCCCCAAGAAGACCTCGGCGATCCAGCAGTTCCTGTCCGACGTGAGGTGGGGCGCTCTGGATTATCTGGTCATTGATTCCCCTCCCGGAACCGGCGACGAACACATGACCATTATGGATTGCATCCCCGACGCGCAGTGCGTGGTGGTTACCACTCCGCAGGAGATTTCGCTGGCAGACGTGCGCAAGGCGCTGGATTTTTTACAACTGGTCAAGGCTCCCGTGCTCGGCATTGTGGAGAACATGAGCGGCTTGGCCTGCCCTCACTGCGGCAAAGAGATCAATCTGTTCAAGAAGGGCGGCGGCGAAGAACTGGCGAAACAGGATGAACTGGCCTTTTTGGGAGCGATTCCGCTGGACCCGGCTACCGTGGTGGCGGCCGACCTCGGCAAACCCATTGTGGCGCTGGATACGGACAGCGCAGCTAAGGCGGCCTTCCTTCGCCTGGCGGACTCCGTGACAACGATTCTTAATAAATAACGGATGGAGCGTTTTAAACTTGAAATGCTCCACGGAATTGCTCCAATCGAGTGGAGCACGAGACTCATCGCTCAAACGGGAGGGCATATGCACCCGGATCAGGACGAGGGGCCGGAGAGAGAACCAAACGTGCAGGAGGCTGAGGCCGCGAGGCGCAGGCCCATCCGGTCACGCGATACCGGATGGGCGCGCGCCGTTGCAGCGCTGCTGCGCAAGCGGAGGGTTGCGCCTAATACGATATCCCTCGCCTCCATGGGCTTCTCCGCATTGGCCGGGCTGTGCTTCGCCTTTGCTCCGGATCATGTGTGCTTGTGGCTGGCCGGAGCCTTGCTGGTGCAGGGGCGGCTGCTGTGCAACCTGTTTGACGGTATGGTCGCCATTGAGGGCGCTTGCGGATCGCCCGTCGGCGAATTGTTCAATGATTTGCCGGATCGCGTTTCCGATACGTTCATTTTGATCGGCTTTGGCTGGGGGTTGCCCGGCTGGTGGGTGCTGCTTGGCCTGGCTGCCGCCTTGTGCGCCATGTTTACCGCCTATGTTCGGGTGCTTGGCGCGGCGTGCGGCCTGCCGCCGTGTTTCATCGGCCCCATGGCAAAGCAGCATCGCATGGCATTGATTACGGCGGGAGCAGTCGCTCTGACCTTTTTGCCCACCGTTGCCAGCGCGCCCTTATCCGGCCTTGTGCTAAGCTGCATTATATTGGGCTGTGCCGTGACGGTGTTTCGCCGCCTGCGCGTGCTTGCGGAAGGATTACGCGCGGGAACCGACAAGGCGGGCGCATGAAGCTCCTCTCTGAAATTGCGGCCTACCTCCTGCGCCTGATATTGACCGGACTGTGCCGTCTGTGGACGGGCGTTCGCATCCGCTGGGAGGGCTGCTCTCCCGCTCCTTTGCCCCGCATCTATTTTGCCAATCACTCCAGCCACCTGGATGGGCTGGTCATCTGGACGGGGCTGCCGTCGGAACTGCGGGAACGCACCAGTCTGGTGGCGGCCAAAGATTATTGGGAGTGCACTCCTCTGCGGCGCTGGCTGACGAGCCGGGTTTTTCGCACCGTTCTGGTGGATAGGGGAAGGGCGCCCGAAGGAAGGAGCGACGGAGCAAGGCGGCATCCGCTGGATGAACTGATTTCCGTCCTGCGGCGAGGGGAATCTCTTATCCTGTTTCCTGAAGGGACACGCCATGCCGGAGAGGAGATGCTGCCTTTCAAATCCGGTCTGTATCATCTGACGAAGATGTGCCCCGAAGCGGAGTTGGTCCCCGTATATCTGGACAATTTTTATCGGGTGTTGCCCAAGGGCTGCCGTCTGATGGTGCCGATTCTCTGTTCGGTCACCATCGGCGCGCCGTTGCGGCTGGAAGCGGGAGAAACCCGCCGGGATTTTTTGGATCGGATGAAAGAGGCGCTGGAGCGGCTGAAGGCGGGGAATGCATGAACTGGCTTCTGGTCGGTGTTTTTCTGGTTCTGGTGCTGTCCACTCTGATCGGGGCGCTGCTGGCACGGCGTGCGGGTACGGAAAGCTCCCGCTCCACAATCGATAATCTCAACGCCCGGGCCCGCAGCTGGTGGTGGATGTGCGGCGTGATCTCGCTGGCCGTGCTGGCAGGAGACTTCGGTTCGGTCATTCTTTTCGGATTGGTATCGTTTCTGGCTCTGCGCGAGTTCGTCACCCTGACGCCCACACGCAGGGCCGACCACGCCGCGCTGTGCTGGTGCTTTTTTGTGTTTCTTCCGTCCCAGTACCTGCTTGCCGCGGTGGGCTGGTACGGCCTGTTTGCCATTTTTGTGCCGGTCTATGTATTTCTTTTTCTGCCTGTCCGGGTGGCGTTGGGCGGCGACACGCGGGATTTTACCAGCCGGGTGGCCAAACTCCAGTGGGGAATGATGGCCGCCGTTTACTGCATCAGCTATGCCCCGGCCCTGCTCAGGCTGGATATTCCCGGCTATACGGACAATGTGCGGCTGCTGCTCTGGTTGATTGTCACGGTGCAGATGTCGGATGTGCTGCAATATGTGTTCGGAAAACTGTTCGGCAAACGCCGTATCGCGCCTGACGTAAGCCCCGGCAAGACGGTAGAGGGATTTGCGGGTGGTATTCTGTCAGCCTCCTTGCTGGGTGGGCTGCTGTGGAGCTTGACGCCGTTTTCTCCTGTGGCGGCGTTCGGCGCGGGTATTGTGGTCACGCTGGCTGGTTTTTGCGGCGGGTTGTGCATGTCCGCCGTCAAACGGGATATGGGAGTGAAGGATTTTGGCGACATGATCGCCGGACACGGCGGAATGCTGGATCGGGTGGATTCCCTCTGTTTTTCCGCGCCGCTATTCTTTCATATGCTGCGTTATTTTTATACGTAGTGCTGCTTACAGTGAAGAGCGAGGCTTCCTTTCTCCGCCGGCTTGGCGGTGTGAACTCCGCGAATGCAGATTTTGTCAGCGGGATGAAATCCCCTTCCGCCTGTGGGATTTCAGACGGAAGGGGATTCTTGTGCTTCGCATCCGAGGAGCTTGAGGGAGTCAGAGCCTGTCTGCGGTCAACCGAGGACGTTAAATGGTCCGCAGGGAGCTTTCTTCAATACTGAGTGCCCGGAGCGCATTCTTGTACATGACCTTGTCGCTGATTTCATCTGTTCTGAAGTAAGCGCTGTAGACGTCAACGGCAGGCTTCATGGGAATAAAGGGGTACGCGGAGCCGAACACGATCTGATCCTGGAGGAAGCCATTGGCTGCATCCACGTACGGACGGGTGTAGTGCGTGTTGATCGCGTACATGTCCGGGCAGAGGAACAGGTTGGGATGCGTCAGCGCGACATGAATGATTTCCTCAACGTAAGGCACATGCCCGTGCAGATCGAAGACGGTCAGCTTCGGGAACGTCTTCATCATCGAATCGAGGTAGAACACCGGCTGGGAACCATAGATGCAGCCTCCGGTAAGGAAAAGCGGAATATTCTGTTCCTGCATGTAATCGAACAGGGGATGCAGGGAACGGTCATTGATGGGAAGCTGGGGGGTCTGGCTGAAGCCAAAGTCGAGTTCAAGCGAGAGCCCGTGGGCGGGGCCATTCACCACGTATGTTTCAGCGTCTTCAATGGCGCGCTGTACATATGCGCCGTTGATGGCGATGGCCCCGAGAAAACGGCCGGGGTATCGGGTGATCACGTCCGCCACGTCTTCGGCGGGAACAATGGGTTCACTCTGAGGCGCAAAGCTCCAACGGGCTTCGGCCACGCCCAGGTTGATGCCCGCTTCGTCCATTTCCTTGCAGCAAAGCTCCATGGAGCGCTGTACGACGGATTCGGGAAGTTCATAGCCGAACATGCAGCCGTAGGTGGGAAAGATGTCCGTGGTGGATTTCAGAAAAGATTCCGTCACGGGGCGCAGTCTCATGTCGATGATCATCGCGTATACTCCTTGGTGTGTTTGGGGGGATGTTTGAAAGGGGGTATTTCTCCGCCACGTGTGCATGTGCTGTGAAATAAACCGATATTATCCTTGCAACTCTTTCAACACATGTTCCAGAAATTCTTTCTGATTGGGACGGATGGTATCCCATACCGGTCGCGTCTTTTCTGCCGCCGCCTGTTTATCCGCGTCACTGAATTCGCTGAAGATGCAGCCCTTTTCCTTCAAATCCATAAAGATGGAATCAAGCCCTTCGGCAATGCGCTTGTCCGCCTGTTCGGTGAAATAGACTAGGCCCTCCTTCCAAATAGCCTGATCTTCCGCCGGGAGCTTGTTCAGCCATGTATTGCTGGCAATCGTCATATAGAGCACCGGCATGGCGTCGATTTTCAGATAGTTTTTGACAATGTCGAAAAGGCGAGCCGTTTGAACCCAAAAGATTTCAACATCCGTGGAATCCACAACACCCTGCTGGAGAGCGGAAACGAATTCCGAAGCGGCAGTGGTAGTGCGATTCAAACCCATGGCCTTAATCGCGGCGACGTGAAGCTTGTTGGCGCTGATGCGGTCTTTCAGGCCCTGAAGCTCGGTCAGTGTCAGCACCTGCTTTGAGGAGGCAAGGCAGCGGAATCCGGTATTATTGAATCCGATGACGGTAATACCCGGACTCTTTTTTTGCATGTCGGCCATGAGGTTCCGGATGGTCTCACTCCGGAGGAAATGTTCAATGGATTCATCACTCCTGAAAAGATAGGGCAAATCAAAGACGGCGAGATTGGGGAAGAAGTTGGACATGTTGGATACTGTTTCAACCGACAGTGGCACGCTACCCATCTGCACGCTCTGAAATACCGTATCGAAGTTGCCGATGGTTCCGGTGGGAAGAAGGGTGACAGCGTACTTATCGTTGGTTTTTTCCCTGATCCAGGCATCGAGATCTTCTCCCGCCTTGAGCAGGGGGTGCCCTATCGGGCAACTGCCAAGGGACATTTTGACGGAAACCGGTTCCGCGTGGGCTGGGGTAGATCCCAGAGAAAGGCTCAGGATCGCGAGCGAAAGCATAAGGCGTTTCATAAAACCTCCTGAGGGTAGGGGAGCATTCGGTTTTGAAATACTCCGGGGCTTGTTCATGCTGTTTCACATGGGGTCAGGCTCTGCATAATTTCACTGTTAAACTGCCCTGGAGGCTGTCCACACTCCTTCTCATAGAGCACTTTTAAGGTGAATTGCTCTACTATGTTGAGAGGGGCGGGGGGGAGTCATTCCCCCCGGCGGGGTACGGGGCGGAGCCCCGAAAAGCAGGCGTTTTCTCTTTCGTGTCAACACGCCCTGGTGTGAACAGGATCTAGAGCAGGCAGAGAGACAGCAGGGGGAACAGAATGACCAGCAGGGCGGCGACCATGTTGGCGCCGAGGAAGGGTACGATTGCCCGGGAGACTCCTCCCAGATTTGTTCCACCGACTCTCGCGCCCACATATAAATTCGTGCCCACGGGCGGCGTATAGAGTCCGATATCAATGAAAATGAGAAAGAATATGCAGAAATGAATCGGATTTATGCCGAAATTGATCGCCAGCGGAACCAGAATGGGGGTGAGTATGATAATGAGCGCGGTGCCTTCCATGAAGCAGCCCAGAATGAGCAGCACGATGGACAGCAGTGCGAACAGTCCGAGACCGCTGGTGATATTCAGCCCCTTGACGAGTTCGGTAAGCATGGCCGAGACATTATGATACTGCACCAGAACGCCCAGAGCATTGGCCGCCAGCATGACGATCATGATCACGCCGAGGGTTGTGAGGCTGCTGTACAGGGCCTCCTTGAGGGCCTTCAGGTTCATATTGCGGGTAATGAAACACTCTACAATGAAGGCGTACACTACGGCGAAGGCGCCTGCTTCCGTGGGCGTGGCAATGCCGCCGTAGATGCCGCCAAGGATAATCAGGGGAACGCCCAGTGCCCATTTTGCCTTCCATGTGGCCTGGAGACGTTCTTTCAGGCAAGGCTTGGGGCGCACAATGCCGAATTTGTGCTTGCGCACGACGTACTGGGCGGCCAGCATGAATGCGAGCGCCACAAGACAGCCGGGAATGAA
>JAEXGX010000171.1 GCA_023450535.1 Pseudomonadota bacterium
CTCGATCAGAATCCTTGCGCCGCAACGATTGCCCCCAAAATATGTAAGAATGGTGCCGGGTTGCGGGAATCAAAAAAAGGTAAAAATTTCCTCCTTTCCTTCGGCACTATTTTTGCATAACGTCCGATGCGGAAATGAATCCGGCACCTTCTGCCGGCAGGCTTCCCGCAGGAGGTAATACCATGGAAATTTCCGGTTACGGCAGTATTTTTTTCTCACAGGAAGCAGAAGAAAGCGCTCGCGCAAATCGTAGCAAAAATGATGACCAGGAGGGCAGCGCCCTCGGGATCTTAGGCGGGAGCGACACGGTCAGCATTTCCGAAGAAGCCCGGAAACTGGCTGAAAAAATGCTCATGGAAAAGCAGGAAGAGCAAGAACGGCAGGAGCAGGAAGCGCAGCAGAAGGCCTATCTGGCTCAGGCCGGAAACAGTTCCTCCGCCAAGGATACGCAACAAAGCGGCGCAACGGGTACGGCGGGAGCAGCGCAGGGTTCCGGCGGCTCCGGCGGAGCTTCCGATACCGCGAACATTGAAAAGCAAATCCAACAGGTTCAGGCACGCATGCAGTCCATCGCGTCGGGCAATCTGCCGGAAGAAGTGAAAACGAGCCAAGTCAGTGTGCTGCAAGCGCAATTGAACGAGCTACAGCAGCAACTGGTTCAGGCGCAACAGGCGGCATAACGCCTTTTGCGGACTCTAATCGTTTTTTTGAGCACAAGTTCTCCTCCTTTCAGGGGCTGCTGACAACGTCAGCAGCCCCGAAAATTTTGAGCAGGTCACGGCTTTGCCGCGCTGTAAAACGAACGATTTTCGTGTTTTCCGCCCGGCGACTCCTGCTATCAGGGGTCGGCGGTGGGCGGCGCCCCCCTCAAAGAGGGGGTTTCATCAATCTGACGGCGGTCGCAGTTGTGGCCGCCGAGATTGTTTAATAATGTTCGAAAAACACGGCCGGAAAGGCTCGAGGCGAACAGTTTTCTTTCCCTCTCTCCTGTGCTAGTTTCAATACTTGCGGCGCGTTACGGTTGCCGTGACATTGGAGTAAGCGCACATGATATCCTCTCCCATCCTTCCCGCGCTGCTAGCGGGCCTTGCCACCTGGGGCTTTACTGCCGCCGGGGCGGCTTTTGTTTTCGCATCCCGCGCCTGTTCGCGGCGCACTCTTGATATTCTGCTCGGTTTCGCTGCAGGCGTGATGCTGGCGGCTTCGTTCTGGTGTCTGCTCACCCCCGCCCTTGAGCTGGCGGAATCATCCTGGGGGCGTCTGGCCTTTGTGCCCGTGGCAGCAAGCCTCGCCGTGGGCGCGTTCCTGCTCGACATGCTGGATCGCGTTCTGCCCCACGCCTGCATCCACCGACATGCCCCGCACGAACACTCTGAGCACTCTGAGCACACCCTTCCCCGGAATATTCTGCTGGCTTTTGCCGTCACCCTGCACAACATTCCCGAAGGGCTGGCTCTGGGCGTGGCCTTCGGAGCCGCGCTCAGCTCTCCCGAGGCCGGAGGGCTGGCCGGAGCCGCACTGCTGACCTGCGGCATCTGCCTGCACAATCTCCCCGTGGGCATGGCTGTGGCCCTGCCCCTGCTCGGAGATGGCTGCTCCCCCCGCAAGGCCTTTCTCATCGGCCAGGCACCCGGTCTGGTGGAACCCGTGGCCGCTGTGCTCGGCGCAGCCGTGGCGGTACAGGTAACGTCGCTCCTGCCCTATGCCATGAGCTTCGCCGCCGGAGCCATGATCTACGTCGTCGCGTCCGAGGTCATCCCGCAGACCCACGGCTCAGGCAACGGTCGCACTGCTACCGCCGGGCTCATGGCGGGCTTTATCCTCATGATGTGCCTTGACCATGTGTTCGGGTAGCCTGGAGTAATGTTCTTTGAAGTTGCCCGGCTGCTCTCGTCAATAAAGCTGAATGCTTTAGCGCAACGCCATGAGCGCGGGCACGACAAGCGGCACCAGCAGGGTGAGACACATACCGGAAAACACCGCCAGAATGGCGCAACGTTCGCCGCTGTAGCGGGCGATGACCGGCAGACAGGTATCCATGGCCGCCGCCCCCCCCGCCATGACCGGAGCCAGCCTTCCTGCCGTGCGTACCATAATCGGCGGCAAGGTCAGCGCCAGAACCTCATGGATCATATTGGAAAGCAAGGCCACGGACCCCAGCGCCGGATCTCCCAACTGGGTCATGATCACCGTGGCAAGGCTATAGTAGCCGAACCCCGCACCCACGGCGAGAGTCTCAGCCAGCCCGCCCTGCATCCAACGGGACAGAATAAGCCAAGCCAGTGCACTGCCGCACAGCGTACCCGCCGCAACGCCGAGCGGCACAAGCAGAATACGCCCCCTGAGCTCGCGGACAACGCCCAGAGCCTTGAGGTCAAACCCTACCGACATACCCGCCGCAAACAACAGCAGGTAGAGCACCCAGGTAGACGCGTGACTGCGGGCGATCCACAATGGCAGAAGTCCGCACCAGCCCGCCATCGCCCCGGCAAAGAAAAAGGCGAGCACCAGCAGCGATCCGCCGATGCCGTTTTCCGCAGTTCCGTCAGCAGGAGTTTTTCCGGGTGTTTCTCCGGGGGCTATGCTTTCAGAAACAGATTTTTCAGATAAAGCGGATTCCCGTCCTGTATCAGAAAGCACGAAGCGCTCCAGCGCCCAAGCCGCCACGATGCAACCCAACACGGAAAGTGTGCTGATAACCGCTGCACGCAATCCCAAAGTGCGAATCTGGGCTACGAGTGTTTTGTCCGCGCCAAGGGATAACCCCAACAGGAAGAGCATCAGACGTACCGTCCAGGTCAGGCCGCACCCCACCAATGCAATGACGCGCTCCGACTTGCGTCCCAACCAGCCGAACGGCACCCCTCCGACCACCAATCCCATTTCCAGCAGCATCGTCTCTCCCGCAATGCGTATTTCATTCCGTCGCCGGAGTCGCAGTTGGAGTCCGCAGACGAAATGGGAAAGTATTATAGCGATAAAGCTACCGCCGCACAATGGCGAAATAAAATACCTGCCTGTCAGGAAAGTTTTTTCAAGCCATGTAGCCCCGGCTACCGACAACAAACACAACCATGCGTTATTAAAATCACAACACGCATTTCCCTACGGCATTCCATCGAATACGCCGGGCGGCATGAGCAAGCTCACTCACACAGGGAGAATTTTATGCTTCCGAATCCGACTGCAGCGCGGCTTTCCCCCTCCGTCACGGAGCGAGAACTCTCTTTCTGGCAGGCTATCCTGCCGAGAGGAGAACATCGGTTCTGGCCGCCCCACGCGCCGGTATTCAATCCGGGAGAAAAATCGGAGGGCGTGCACTTTATCCTGTCTGGCAATTTCCGGGCTGTGGTTTTCAGCCGCTCCGGGCAACAGCGCACCTTGTGGATCATGCGCGCACATTCGCTCATCGGTGAAGTTTCCATGCTGACGGATTCCGTTGCCATTTATCTTATGGACTGCGAGGACGGAGGAGAAACCGTCTTCTTTCCCCGCAAGGCGCTGCTGGAACAGATTCTTCCCGGCCACCCAGACGTAGGGATCAGCATCATGCGTATCCTGGCGCTCAAACTGCGTATCCAGAGCGAAGATTCGCAAGCGTGGAACTTCATGTCCGCCCAGAAACGGGTGGGCGACTTTCTGCTGCACAGAAGCGGCGAAGCGGACGGCCCGATCCGCATATCACATGCCGAACTGGCGGAATTTCTGGGACTGCACCGGGTTACAGTGACCAAGGCCGTTACCCGGCTGCGTGAAGCCGGACTCATTGAATGCGGGGAAGAAGGCATGATTATCCGCGATCCGAATCGTCTGGCACGGGAAGTCCATAGCGCCCCCTGATCCGTTTCACTCCAAGACGCCACACCTGTGAACAGGCGGCGGCATATAACGTCAAACGGAACCGCTCCTGAAATACGGCGTTTTATGCCGGTCTTGATTCGCGCTCAAAAAACATCGGCTCTTTCCAAGCTTTTCCAAACCCAAGGAGGACAATATGGCCTTGAACACTGTGCATCATGAATCGGATCTGCTGGTCATCGGCGGCGGCATCGCCGGACTCATGGCCGCAATCAGAGCTGCGGAACTGGGTCTCAACGTTATTGTGGCGGACAAGAGCAATGTCCGGTACAGCGGCGCGGGCGCAACGGGCAACGACCACTTCCAGTGCTACATCCCCGAATACCACGGCGACGATTTCAACGCCTGGATCGAGGAATTTCAAACCGGCCAGCAGGCCACCATCCGCGACATCAAATTCATCAGAACCTGGCTGTCCCGCTCCTTTGAAATCGTCCAGCACTGGGACGCCTGGGGCATTCCCATGAAATACAACGGCCGCTGGGAATTCGCCGGACACGGTATGCCCGGCGATATGCTGAATCACCTGCACTATGCGGGTAAACACCAGAAACACATTCTGGAAACCGAAGCGCGCAAACGCGGGACTGTCATCGTCAACCGGGTCATGTGCTGCGATCTCATCCGTGAAGGAGACCGTGTGCGCGGCGCCATCGGTATCAGCACACGGGACGACGCCGTGCACGTGTTCCGGGCCGGAGGCGTGGTGCTCAGCACCGGATCGGCCATCCGGCTCTATCCTGGCTGCACGCCCTCCTATCTGTTCAACGCGCGGCTCTGCCCCAACTGCGTGGGCGACGGGCGCGCTATGGCCTACCGCGCCGGAGCGGACATGGCCAGTCTGGAAATCCCGGTGTTCCGCTGTGGCCCGGCATACTTCGCCCGGGCGGGCAAGGCTACCTGGGGCGGCGTACTGCGCGATCCGCAGGGCAAACCGGTAGGACCGTTCGTTACCAAACCGGATAACAAATACGGCGACCCGGTCGTAGACGTCTACCAGGATATCTTCATGGATTACCGTGATTCCGCGCGCGGCCCGGTCTATATGGACTGCACCGGCCTGGATCGGGAAGGCGTGGAATACATGACCCACTGGCTGGAAAATGAGGGCAACTGCGGCATCCTTAATTTCTTCAAGAAAGAGGGACTGGACATTGGCTCCACGCCTGTGGAGTTCCGTTCCTACGACAAGGAACTCTCGCCGCGCGGCGGCATCCTCTACGACGAGAACGCCCGTACCTCGCTCAAAGGGCTGTATGCGGCGGGCGACGAGTTTTTCGGCGGCATCTCCTGCGCGGCAGTGTTCGGCTGGGTTGCCGGGGAAAGCGCGGCTCAGGACATCAAGGCTCTCGACGACAGACCCGAAGCGTCCGAACTGGAGTCCCCCACACTCGATCTGTTACGCGCCATTCGTAGCCGCAGATGTGGCACGCAACACGCCACCTGGCAGGAAGCCAACCACGCCATCCAGCAGATCATGGGGGATTACGCGGGTATTCCCCGTTCCGAGAATACCCTCAAGGCCGGCGCAGACAATCTGGCCCGCATCGCCCGCCGCGCCCGCGCCACACTGGCTGCAGGAAATCCGCATGAACTGGCCCGTTGCGCGGAAGTGCTCAACCTGCTGGAAGTGGGCGGTCTTATCCTGCGCGCGGCGCGGGAACGGAAGGAAACAAGGGCCAAACACATCCGCAAGGACTTCCCCTTTACCAATCCTCACTTGAACAAACTACTCGTGCTGCGCCGTGAAAACAGTGAAGCGCATGTGGAATGGCGTGCCGTCAGCAAGCGCTAACGCGCTAACACACAAAAATATTCTCTATCCCTCTAGCAAGGAGAGTTTGTCATGCCTCCCTTTATTCATACCGATCTGTGCAAAAAATGCTGCCGCTGCGCGGAAGCCTGCCAGTCCGATGTATTTTACGGCAGTGTCCCCGGAACAATTCCTCTGCTCACCTACCCTGATGAATGCTGGCACTGCAACGCCTGCGTCATGGAATGCCCGGCAGGTGCGGTGGAGTTGCGCATCCCCATGAACCTCGAACCCATGTACCAGGAACGAGGCTGATCCCTTTTCCGGCCCGGCTGCCCGCCGGGCTGGAAAACTTCACTCGGGAAACCTCAAAACAAGAGCAAAATATCCCGGCCTTATTCTGAAAAAATCCCCCTGCCCCACGCAATTCGGCACTGAAAAAGTGCAAAATTTTCCGTTATGCAACACCCGTTGCATAACTGGAGAAAATTTTCACATATTTTCTCTTTACCCCGACGCGCTGCCAGCGCGCCTCCTCTTCCGCGACAAGGAGATATGTATGGCCACGACACAGCAAAAAGGTCTTGCCTCCCAGATTTTCTTCTTTGTTCTCGGCCCTGCGCTCTGTTTTCTTCTCAAGGATCTTGAACCGCTGGAAGGCATGACGCCCGAAGGCATGCGCTGTTTGGCCGGATGTGTCTGGCTGCTGGTCTGGTGGATGAGCGAACTTTTGCCCATGCCCGCCACCTCGCTGATGAGCATCCCCATTTTCGCCTTTTTGGGCGTGCTTCCCGCAGCCAAGGTATTTGCAGCCATCGGTACCCCCTCGTGCATGCTGCTGTTCGGCGCGACCATCATCATCGGCCTGCTCAAGGAAAGCAACTTTATCGAGCGCTATGCTTACTGGTGCCTGAACCTGCCGTTCATCAAGGGCAGTGTGACCCGGTTTCTTCTGGTGTTCACCATGAGCGCGGGCCTGCTCTCTGCAGTCGCCCCCAACATTCCCCTGGCTGTGCTCTTTGTCTCCATCGCCGTGACTATAGGCCGTTCCTGCATGCTGCCGCCAAGCAACGGCATGATGCGTTCCCTCACTGTGCTCTCCGCCGTGGCTCCGGCCGTGGGCGGGGCAGGCACCCCGCTGGGCGGAGCGCCGAATATCGTGGTCATCGGCCTTATCGCCACCACACTCCAGCATGAAACCACCTTCTGGGAATGGACGGCTCTGGGCATGCCCCTGACCATAGTCACGCTGCTGGCCATGTTTGCCTTGTGCTGGCTGATCTTCCCCTTGCGCGGCGAGGCTTCGCGCATGCCCATGTCCGAAGATTTCCTGCAGACCAAACTGACGAACCTCGGCCCCGTGACGCGGCACGAGCACATCGCCATGGGCGTCATGGGCGCGGCCCTCTTCCTGTGGTGTGCCGGGCCGCAACTGGCCGGGGCTATAGGCTGGAGTTCCGGAGAAAAACTCCTGAGCGCCCCTTTCGTGGCCGTACTCATGGGCCTGGCCACCTTTATCATTCCCCTGCGCCGCAACGAGCAGAACGGGAAGTTTGAATTCTCCATGACCCTGGAACAGGCCATTCACAATATTTCCTGGCATATTCTGCTGATTATGGTCGGCACTATCACCTTTGGCTCTGTGTTGCTGCAAGGCGGCGTAGACAAGTGGGCTGCCGGACTCATTCAGTCCGTACTGGGCGGAGTTTCCGGCGTCTGGGTATGGCTGGTCATGGTGCTGCTCACCGGCCTGGCCTCCCAGGTGGTCAGCAACCTTGCCCTGGTAGCCCTGATGCTACCCATCACCGCCAGCCTGGCTGCCGTATACGGCTTCCATCCCCTGGCCTCCTGCCTTTCCGTCGGTTTTGCCTGCAATGTGGCGGTCATGTTCCCCTTTTCTTCCCTTACCGGAGCGGCGGCCATGATCGGCGGAGGAGAATACGTCCACGCGCGGGATTTTGTCTGGTACGGCTTCTGGACCGCCCTGACAATCTCCCTGCTCACCTTCCTCTTCTGCTGGCTTTTCGGCCCTATGATTCTCGGATAACTCTTAACTAAGGAGCACATCATGCCCCCGGTCATCGACAGGGAAAAATGCACCGGTTGTGGAACGTGCGCGGAAATCTGCCCCGTGCAGGTATTCCGGCACTACAAGAATAACGACAAGGTTCCGGAAGTGAAGTTCCGGCGCGAGTGCTGGCACTGTAACGCCTGTGTGCTGGATTGTCCGGCCGGGGCCATTTCCCTCTCCGTTCCGCTTCCCTACATGCTGCTGCATGTGGAGGCCTCCACGTTGAACCCCCGGGAGCCGCGCCATGTTTAGTATTACGCAGAACTTCGACACGGACGTGCTGGTCATGGGCGGAGGCATTGCCGGGCTTATGGCGGCTATAGCCGCAGCGGACCAGGGTGCGCGCGTTCTGGTGGCGGAAAAGGCCAATACCAGGCGCAGTGGATCCGGAGCCACGGGCAACGATCATTTCCGCTGCTGGATACCGGAAAAACACGGTCCGGACTACCGGGTCATCATGAACGAAGTACTCCACTTCTCCCAATTCGGGCTCTGTCACGACACCGCGCTGACCAAACGCTTCCTCGAAAAATCGTTTGACGTTGTCAGGATGTGGGAGGAATGGGGCATTCCCATGCGTCCCGCCGGGGATTGGGAATTTACCGGGCACGCCTTTCCCGGGCGTATCCGCAGTGCCCTCAAGTACGATGGCGCGCAGCAGAAACCCATTCTGACCAAGGAAGCGCGCAAACGCGGCGTGACTGTCCTCAATCATCACGCCGTGATTGAGCTTCTGGCAGAGAATGGCGAAATCGCCGGAGCGCTCGCACTGGACAGCTCACGGGATGAACCCGGTTTCACCCTGATCCGGGCAAAATGCGTCGTCGTGGCCACGGGCTGCACCACCCGGCTGTATACCAACAAGGCTACGCCCGGCTGGATGTTCAATACCGCCTTCTGCCCCGGCAACGCCGGAGGCGGTATTGCCCAGAGTTTCCGGGCCGGAGCGAAGCTGGTCAATCTGGAGCTGGCCACCCGCCACGCCGGGCCGCGCTACTTTGAACGCGCGGGCAAATCAACCTGGATCGGCGTGTACAAGTACCCGGACGGACGCACACTTGGCCCCTTTGTCAGCAAACCCACCAAAGAACTCGGCGACATCACTTCAGATATCTGGAATACCTCGTTCACTGAAGTGGCGAAAAACGGGACAGGCCCGGCTTATCTTGACTGTTCGGAAACCTCGCCCGAAGATCTGGCCTATATGCGCTGGGGCATGAAGGGAGAAGGGCTCACCGCCCTGCTCGACTACATGGACAGGGAAGGCATCGATCCTGCCAGACACGCCGTGGAATTCATGCAATACGAGCCATTCCTCATCGGCAAGGGGCTGGACGTGGACATCGACGGGCAAAGCAGCCTGCCCGGTCTGTATGCGGCGGGCGATGTGGTGGGCAACTTCCGCGCCGACATCGGCGGCGCCGCAGTATACGGATGGATCAGCGGCGACCACGCGGGAGCATCGGCTTCCGGGCGGAAGCTGTGCGAAGGGCTGGACCGGCATCCCGCTGTGGAGCAGGCCCTTGCGCGTTGCTCGAACATCATGGAGCGCGGCGAACGCGGGCATCATTGGGATGAAGCCAACATGGCCGTGCAGCAGCTCATGAGCGACTATGCCCCGGCTGGTCCCTTTGAAAAGCGCTCTGAAACCCTGCTGGACGCAGGCATACACTACATGCGCGCTCTGCGCGACAAGAGCCGCGCGGAGCTGGGTGCCACCTGTTCGCATACCCTGTTGCGCGCGCTGGAAAGTCTTGACCTTATGGACGTGGGGGAAGCGCTCATGGTCGCCGCGCGTGAACGGCGGGAAAGCAGAGGCCCACATCTGCGCGCGGATTATACCTTTACCAATCCCATGCTGGGCGAACTTTTTCTGGACGTCTCTCTCAAAGAGGGCGAAATACAAACGGAATGGCGCAAACGCAACATGGTATAACGCAATACTATAAAGCGGGGCTTCACCTCGTGCCCCACCGGGGGAGATAGTCTCCCCCGGCCCCCCTAATGATTACATTATATTATGGGGGGGGCAGAGCGTGTTACGCCCACATTGCTCTCTGTTTCCCTAAGCCGTGAAGCGGCTTAGGGAAATGATGGGTTTGCCCGTCACCCTTCGGGCAGGAGCAAGGGAAGTTTTGGGGACGAGGAGCTCCTTCAAGGGCTTTTTCAGCAACCTTTCCGGCCACGGCAATTTTCGGAGAACTCCGCATGCCAGCTCCGCTTCTTCAGGCTTTGCCGCCTCTGCCTTCTTCTGCTCTGCTGCCCACCGCTATCCTTGCACAGGGCGAACGCCGGAAAATCCGCCGTGGAGCGGCTCTGCCCGCCACCCCCGGAGAAGAAATCTCCAGCCTGTATTATATTGAAGACGGCTTGCTGCGTACCTTTCGTACTTCGGAGGGAGGTGAACGCAAGACGCTTCATCTGGTGGGACGAGGATATTTCATTTATGAAAGCTACTTCTTTTCCCGGCGTCCGGTACAAATCGACTGTGACGCCATTCGCGACCTGAGCCTGATCCGCTTTGAGCGTGCCACGGCCAGCGCCCTGATGCGGCAGGACGCCTTTTTTGCCAATCGCCTGATGTGCAGCGTAGCGTTGAAAATGCATCTCATGGGGTCTGATCTGGTAAGCATCGCCTATGAAACGCCCCTGACCCGGCTCAAGCTTTGCGTCGCCTCTTTGGCCAATGCGATCTGCGCGGATAAGGTCAGCCCAAAGGAACTTCCGCTGGAAATCGCCGTCTCCCAGATGGAGCTCGCGGAACTGGTAGGTGTACACCGGGTCAGCGTGGGCAGGATACTCCAGCATATGCAGAAAGAAAACTTGCTTGAAATCCGGCGCGGCCGGCTGTGGCTCCGACCCGCTTTCTTTTCAGACAACGACCTGCGCTACTGGCACGAACTGGCCGCCCCCGCCAATCTTGTTCCAGACAAAACTTAAAATTCGGCAAGCGATACTACGAATCGGAACTTTTATGCCCGCGTCTGGTGAAAAACAGCAGAACCGCGCCGAGGAAGCATTCGCCAAGAGCCAGAGTAAAATCCGCATCACGCACAGCCACAGCCGAAAACGGCAATGCGCAGATCATCCAGAATGCAAACATCCGGAACGGAAAATTCCGCTCCGGATGAAAGAATACGTACAACGTCAGCAGCAACTGCCCGGCAAACGCAGGAACACAG
>JAEXGX010000173.1 GCA_023450535.1 Pseudomonadota bacterium
CCATTACGGGCCGCCCTGTCAAAATAGCCGTAGTCGGCTGCGGGCGTATATCGAAAAACCATTTCGGTTCCATTGAAAAACACGCGGAAAACCTCAAGTTGGTGGCAGTCTGCGACGAGGCACCTCAGGTACTGGCCGAACATGTGGAAAAATATCATGTGCCCGGCTACGAGGACTATGAAACCATGCTCCGCGAATCCGACTGCGATCTTGTGGCCATTTGCACGCCTTCGGGCCTGCACCCGCAACAGGCCATTCTGGCGGCCCGCTACGGCAAGCATGTCATGACGGAAAAGCCCATGGCCACCCGCTGGAAAGACGGCCTCGCCATGGTGAAAGCCTGCGATGAAGCCAACGTACGGCTCTTCGTCATCAAGCAGAACCGGCGCAACGCCACGCTCCAGTTGCTCAAGCGCGCCGTGGAAGAAAAGCGTTTCGGCAAAATCCACATGGTTCATCTCAATGTATTCTGGACTCGCCCGCAGGAATACTATGATTCCGCCAAATGGCGCGGCACCTGGGAAATGGACGGTGGAGCCTTCATGAACCAGGCCAGCCATTATGTGGATCTGCTGGAATGGCTTATAGGCCCCATCGCCGACGTGCAGGCCATGACCGGCACACTGGCCCGCGATATCGAAGTGGAAGATTCCGGCGTTCTGAACGTGCGTTGGCGCAGTGGCGCGCTGGGTTCCATGGCCGTCACCATGCTGACCTACCCCAGGAATCTGGAAGGTTCCATCACCATACTCGGAGAAAAAGGCACCGTTCGCGTGGGCGGCGTGGCTGTCAATGAAATTCAGATCTGGGATTTCGCCGAGCCGCGCGACTACGATGCGGATATCATGAACGCCAGTTATCAGACCACTTCGGTCTACGGCTTCGGGCATCCGCTCTATTACAAGAACGTCATCGATGTACTGCGCGGCGAAGCACTTCCAGAGACGGACGGGCGTGAGGGTTTGAAATCACTGGAAGTGCTTATTGCCGCCTACATCTCCGCTCGCGACCGGCGCACTGTGTCGCTTCCACTGGAATACTGAATGATAATAAACCGGGGCTCATTTCTGCTCTCTTTGTCCGTACGAAGCTTCGTTTCTACGGCTAAAGGCACCCCGCACCCCGCAGGGACCAAGCCGGTCTGGCTGGGAAATAAGCTTCCTCGACCCCCCATAATTATAGCGTAGTATTATAGCTGGGGTGCAAGGCGTACCACGCCCTGCCGATTTGAAATACCGGAGCACATCATGCAATTTGTCGATTTAAAAATCCAGCAGGCACGCATGAAAGATTGCCTACGTGCCCGCCTTGACGCGGTACTTGCGGGCAACCATTACATCCTCGGCCCGGAAGTTGCAGAACTGGAAACAAAACTTGCCGCCTTTGCAGGAGTAAAGCACTGTCTTGGCTGTTCTTCCGGATCCACGGCGCTGGATCTCGTTCTCATGGCCTGGGGAGTCGGCCCCGGCGATGCTGTGCTCACCACACCTTTCACCTTTGTTGCCACGGCGGAAAGCATCGCCAAAACCGGAGCCACGCCCGTTTTTGTGGATATTGATCCTCTGACCCTGAATATGGATGCCGCGCGTCTGGAAGACGCCTTGGCCGCCCTTCTCGAGGGCAATGCCACGCGTCATCCTTTGCCGCTTCTGGCACAGGAAGAGCACCTTGCGCCGCGCGCCATTCTTCCGGTGGATATTTTCGGACGCTCTGCGGAATATGAAAAAATTCTTGCAGTAGCGCAGCGCCACAAACTCAAAGTGCTGGAAGACGGCGCACAGAGTTTCGGCGGATACTGGCGCGGTAAGCCCCTGTGCGGATGCGGATGCGATGCGGCGGCCACCAGTTTCTTCCCCACCAAGCCGCTGGGCTGTTACGGCGACGGCGGAGCCATCTTTACCGACGACGATGCCATGGCCGAACGCGTGGATTCTCTGCGTTATCACGGGCGTGCCAGCAAAACGGAAAAATACGAAAATGTGCGCCTGGGCATGAACGGCCGCCTTGATACCTTGCAAGCAGCCGTATTGCTGGCCAAATGGGAATTGTTCCCCTCCGAGATCGAGCTGAGGGACGCCGTGGCTGTCCGTTACGACAGCCTCATCCGCGAAGCCGGACTTCCGGAACGCGGCCTTGTGCCGCCGCCCTTACCCACAGAACAGGGTAGCCGTTCCGTATGGGCGCAGTACACCATTCAGCTTGCGCCGGGCACGGATCGCGCCTTCGTGGCCGCAGCCATGAAGGCGGAAGGAATTCCCACTGCCGTGCATTATCCCAAGGGACTGCATCTGCAGACGGCCTTCTCCAGTCTGGGATACCACGCCGGAGACTTTCCCGTCACGGAAGATGTCACGGCGCGCGTGCTCTCGCTGCCCATGCATCCCTACCTCGAAGAACAACAGCAACGCGACGTCATCGCCGCACTCACGCGCGCCCTTGCGGCGCATGGAACAGCCAGATAAGGTTTTTTACATGACAGCATTTACCCATCCCAGCAGTGTCATTGATGACGGCGCACGTATCGGTGAAGGCACGCAGATCTGGCATTTCTGCCACGTCATGGGGTCTGCCATCATTGGAAAAAACTGTAATATCGGGCAAAATGTCTATATTGACGCCCATGTGTGCATCGGCAACGGCTGCAAGATACAAAATAACGTCAGCGTATACCGGCATGTGACCCTGGAAGACGAGGTTTTCTGCGGGCCATCCATGGTTTTTACCAACGTATGGAACCCGCGCGCAGGCATCCGTAAAATGGATGAAGCCCGTCCTACACTGGTACGTCAAGGCGCATCCATAGGAGCCAATGCCACTATTGTATGCGGTGTTACCATCGGACGTTATGCCTTTGTCGGCGCGGGCGCCGTGGTCACGCGCGACGTGCCGGATCATGCGCTGGTTTACGGCAATCCCGCCCGCGTGCACGGCCATGTGTGTTCCTGCGGGGAAAAGCTGGACGCAGATCTAGCCTGCCCTGCCTGCGGAATCAGTTATCAACCAAACGACAACGGACTTCAGCCGGTCGGCTAGGAAGTATTGGCATAAAACAGAACACACGTGCTTTTTCGGGGCTCATCTCTGCTCTCTTTATCCGTACGAAGCTTCACTTCTGCGGCTAAAGGTGCCTTGTGCCTCGTCAGGGGAATGATTCCCCCCGATCCCCCTCAATATAGAGGGAAGATAGGAACTAGTGTTAACACGCTCTAAAGCCGTTCAATATTGAAAAGGAGTTCCCGCATGACGTCAATGGAAGCGCTGCTTGCAAGGCAGACCTGTGTGGCCCTGATAGGTCTGGGCTACGTGGGGCTGCCGCTGGCCGTGGGGCTGGCTCGCAACATGAAGCTCATCGGCTACGATCGCAGTGAAGAGCGCGTGAACGCCCTGCGTTCCGGTACAGACTGGACCGGGGAAGTCGACGGGGCGGAACTTGCCGAGGCAGATCTGGAATTCACTGCCGACGCCACACGCCTGGCCGAAGCGGATATTCTCATTGTAGCCGTTCCCACCCCTATCGACGAGCACCGGAACCCGGATCTTTCCCCGCTGGAAGATGCCTCCGCCGTGGTGGGCGCGTACATGAAAAAAGGCGCGGTGGTAGTCTATGAATCCACCGTGTACCCCGGTGTGACGGAAGACATCTGCGTCCCTATTCTGGAACGGGAATCCGGCCTGAGCTACGGGCGGGATTTCACCGTGGGCTATTCCCCTGAGCGAATCAATCCGGGCGACAAGGTGCATACCCTCAAGACCGTGATGAAAATCGTATCCGGCAGCGATGACGCCACTGCCGAACTTCTGGAAAAGGTTTACGGTTCCGTCGTTTCGGCGGGCATCCACCGCGCCCCGTCCATCAGGGTTGCCGAAGCCGCCAAAGTGATTGAAAACACCCAGCGCGATCTCAATATCGCACTGATGAACGAACTTTCTCTGATCTTCAGCCTCATGGGCATTGATACGCAGGACGTGCTGGACGCGGCGGGCACAAAATGGAATTTCCTTCATTTCCAACCCGGCCTTGTGGGCGGTCACTGCATCGGCGTTGACCCCTATTACCTGACCTACAAGGCCGAAACATTGGGGTATCACCCGCAGGTCATCCTTTCCGGCCGCCGCATCAACGACAGCATGGGCAAATATGTGGCGGAAAACTGCGTCAAGATGCTCATCCGGGAAGGGCGGCTGGTCAATGGCGCGCGCGTAGGCGTGCTGGGCTTCACCTTCAAGGAGAACATCCCGGACACGCGCAATACCAGGGTAATCGACATGCTCCGCGAGCTGGAAGAATACGGCGTCACCGCACTGGTTCACGACCCCCACGCCGCCCCTGAAGACGTGCGAAAGCACTACGGCGTAGAACTGCATACCATGGACGAACTGCTCGACCTGGATG